>NZ_JAPWAD010000030.1:0-29593 GCF_041432695.1 Pauljensenia sp. 27098_8_83
AACGTGACGAGGTCGGGGTCCTTCGTATGCGTCAGTGCCCTCAGGAGGTGGGCCCTCAGGAAACGGGGGAGTGCGCGAAGAGCTCGAGGCTGCGGCGCACCTGCCCGGCGAGGATGCGGGAGATTCGCTCCGTGAGGAGGGTGGGATCAGCGCTCATGTCGGAGGCGAGCCACTGGGAGACGTGTCCGAGCACGCTGAGCGTGAAGTGCTCAGTAATGAACTCGCTATCGTCCGCTCGGACAGTCAGACCGTCGCTGTAGTGGTCGACGATGGGTTCCATGACGGCGCGCAGCTGCTTGTAGAGGAAGACCTGGAGATCCTGCGTGGACAGGGTTGAGACGACGGAGAGTGTCTCTTCGCGGTGGGCCTGCATCCATGTGAGCATGGCGAGCAGTCCCTCGGACCAGTCCTCGTGGGTGGAGTGGGCCTCGATCTGGTTGGCAACCTCGCGCTTGAAAACCCAGACGGTCAGGTCGCGGATGTCGGCGAAGTGATAGTAGAAGGCCTGGCGGGTCACGCCGGCGGTGCGCGTGAGACCGGAGACGGTCACCTTTGACAGGGGGACGGTCTGGAGTGCGTCGCGCAGGGCGTGCGCGAGCATCGTTTTCGCATCGGTGTGGGGCATCGGAGATCCTCGTCGACATGAAAAGAGGGGTTACGAGCAAACTGTACAGGCTGTATCGCGGATCCGCGAAATTTCAGTGCAATGTGCGACTGACCAATTGTATAGCTCAGATTAGCTTGTATGCATCCGGAAACGTCGTTGTGTGGAAGCGGAGTGTATGGTTCAGCCCCGGCCTCGTCGAAATGAACTGTCTGGACGAGGTCGGGGCTGAGGGGGTCTGTACGTCTGTCCCTGTGCGGTTGGTGGGAATAACCGCGTTACTTGGCCAGGCGAGCCAGGGCCGGAGTGGTCTGGTCGGTCATGAGCACTCGCATGCGAGCGATCGCGAGCGAGGGGTTGACCTCGAGGCCGGACAGCATCCACTGTGCCATATGGGCGGTGGTTGCCAGGGCGAAGTGCTGGGCGACGACGTCGCGTGCGGTGGCTGAAGCGGAGCCGGGCAGGCGGGACTCGATGAGTTCCTGGATATGAGAGGCCAGGAATGCCCACAGGTCGTTCGCTTCGATGGTCTTCATGGCCGAGGCGGTTTCGTCGCGATGGTGATGCATCCAGGTCATGGTGGCCTCGACGGCATCGAGCCATTCTCCCGAACTGGTGGTCAGGCGCGATGTGACTTCCTCGCGGAAAACCCAGGCGTTCAGGTCGCTCAGGGAGTTGAAGTGGTAGTAGAACGCTTGACGGGTGACCCCGGCGGAACGTGTCAGCGCGCTGACAGAGATCTTTGACAGGGGGGTCTGCGTCAGGGCCTGACGTAGTGCAGTGCCAAGCTTTTCGCGGGCATCGATCGGGGGTGCCATCTTTTTCCTTCCTTCGACGGTTATGAGTAAACCATAACCAGTTACGAAGAAACTATCTACTTGAAAACTACTTGCCGGCTGTGTAACCGACCACGCTGTCAGTTTCTCATATATTGTTGTCAGCGCCCGTCTGAGGGCTTGTCGGTAGATGTGACAGTGCACTTCACAATTAATTTCGCGCCCTGCGATGTGTATCGGCATCGCCCGACTGTGACTGTGTCGACGTGACACAATGTTCGTGTGATGAAGTCCTATCGAGACGAGGCGATCGTCCTGCGCACCCACAAGCTGGGCGAAGCGGATCGCATCATCACGCTTCTCACCGCTGAGAATGGTCAGGTGCGCGCCGTTGCGAAGGGGGTGCGCAAGACGACCTCCAAGTTCGGTGCCCGCGTCGAACCCTTCTCCGTCATCGACGCCCAGCTCCATCGCGGCCGCACCCTCGATACTCTGACCCAGGTCGCTTCCATCGCCCAATACGGTGACGCGATCGCCGCCGATTACGACCTCTACCTCGCGGCCACCGTCATCGTTGAGACCGCCGAACGCCTCACGACGGATGCGCAGGACGGCACGCATTCCCAGTACCTGCTCCTCCTCGGTGCACTCAACGCCCTCGCGAGGGAACGCCACGACCCGACCCTCATTCGTACCTCGTACACGCTGCGCGCTCTCGCCCTGGCCGGATGGGCACCCTCCTGTTTCGACTGCGCCGTGTGCGGCACCCAGGGACCCCACTCCTCGTTCTCTATCCCCGACGGCGGTACCGTCTGCGACACCTGTCGTCCGCCCGGTGCCTCCTCGCCCGCACCCGACACGGTGGCCCTCCTCGGTCAGCTGCTCAGCGGCGACTGGGAGCGCGCCGACCGCTGCGAGGCGTACGCGCGCACCGAGGCCTCGGGCCTCATCTCCTCGTACACTCAATGGCATCTGGAACGCCGCCTGCGCTCGCTGAGCGTCATCGATAGGAGTCACCCATGACAGACCCGCGCCCCACTCCTATGGACCGCGCCCCGCAAGACCCCACCGCGCCGCTGCTCGGACCGGGCCAGTGGCACCGCGACGCACCCGTCTTTCGTAAGGGAGAGGCCCCCGCGCACGTCGCTCTCATCATGGACGGAAACGGTCGCTGGGCAAACAGTCGAGGCCTGGCCCGCACTGAGGGGCATCGCGCCGGGGAGTATGCGCTCATGGACACGATTGCCGGTGCTATTGACGCGGGCGTGCGCTACCTGAGTGTCTATACGTTCTCGACCGAAAACTGGAAACGCTCGCCCGCCGAGGTCTCTTTCATCATGAACTACGCCTCCGACGTGCTCGCCCGTCGCACCGACCAGCTCGCGCAGTGGGGCGTGCACGTGCGCTGGAGCGGGCGTCGGCCCAAGCTGTGGAAGAGCGTCATCAACGCGCTGGAAAAAGCCGACCGTGCGACCTCGCACTGCAAGACCCTCGACCTCATCATGTGCGTCAACTACGGCGGGCGCGCTGAGCTCGCGGATGCCGCCAGATCCATCGCCGAGGACGTCGCGGTCGGGCGCCTAAGCCCGCGCGGCGTCACCGAAAAGACGCTGTCGCGCCACCTCTACCTGCCCGACGTGCCCGACGTCGACCTCATGATCCGCACATCGGGCGAACAGCGCCTCTCCAACTACCTGCTGTGGCAGATGGCATACGCCGAAATGATGTTCGTCGACACACCCTGGCCGGCCTTCGACCGCGAAGAGCTGTGGGGCTGCCTGGAGGAGTTCGCGGGCCGCGACCGTCGCTTCGGCGGCGCGATCGACCGTGTCGCTGGCTCCTCGGACTCCTAGGCGTTGTCTGCCGCACCTGGATCAAGTGCGGCACTGACCGCACGACGCTTACGGCGCCCCCATGCGATCTTCGCGGCGATGAGCGCGATGATGAGGGCGAGGCCCGCCCAACCCCAGGGGGAGCCAGCGAGCGCGCGGATCGCCGCCGCAAAGACCGCGAGCGTGCCGAGGCCATACAGGAGAGCCCAGAGGATGCACCCCGGGATCATCGCGAACGTGTAGGTGCTCCAGCGCATACGCACGAGGCCCGCGCCCGCGTTGACGGCGGTCTGGATGCCGACCGTCAGGAAGCACAGGGGAATGACGATGATTCCCCACTTGTCCAGGATGGCCGCGCCCTTACGAGGGATAGGGCCGTCGAACCAGCGTGCGACGGCGCCGACGAAACCCTGGCGCCCGTTCGCTCTAACCGCGCCCGAGGCGGCACCTCGCGCCAGCCAATAGGTGAGCTGCGCGCGGAAGAAAACGACCACGAAGAGGAACACGAAGAGCCAGACGCCCTCGCGTGCGAAGGTGGGGACCATGGAGTCGATACCGGCGGCAAACATGACGCTCCCAGAGTGAGGCTCAGCAAACGAAGCCTATCCTAACCTGCGAGGTGGGGTGTAGAAAAGGCCTGGGAGTGTATCCGCCTCCCAGGCCTTTTCGTATGCGTATCGCCCCGTTAGCTCTTCGCACGACAGGAGCTGCACACGCCAAACAGTTCCAGCGAATGCTCGAGGTCGCTGAAGCCGTGCGCAGTTGCCACGGCGTCTACCCACGCCTCGATCTGCGACTGCTCGATCTCCTCGGTGAAACCGCACTTGCGGCACACCAGGTGGTGATGGTGGTGGTGCGTCGTGCAGGAGCGGTAGAGGGCCTCACCGTCGGAGGAACGCAGCGTGTCGACTCGTCCGTCCTCTGCGAGGCTTTGGAGCGAGCGGTAGACGGTCGCCAGCCCCACGCGCTGTCCCTGCAGGTGCAGGTCTTCGAAGATCTGCTGGGCACTGCGGAAGTCGTTGACGCGCGTCAGCTCGTCGAGGACTGCTTGACGCTGCTTCGTCATGCGCTGCATGGTGTTGCCTCCATCGTCATGCGTTCGAGTGAGCGATCTGGTCGTGCTCAGGGTGCTGGTTGTGGCTGCGTGCCGCGCGAATCCTGCGCACCCTGCGGATACGATCCACAATAGCCCTGATCCCGAAACCAATAGCGTACAGAGCGATTGCTCCCACAACGATCGTTGCGCCGGGGGAGAGGTCGACGAAGTAGGTCAGGGACAGGCCCGACGTGCAAATGACGACGCCCAGTGCCATCGCGATGCCCATCGTCGAGCGGAACGAACGCGCTCCCAGCTGTGCGATGGCGACGGGGATGACCATGAGGGCGCTGACGAGCAGCGAGCCGACGACTCGCATCGCGACGGCGACCGTCAGCGCCGAGAGAACCGCGATGAGGAGGGAGAGCGTGCGCACGGGCAGGCCCGTAGAGCGCGCGAAGTCCTCGTCGTTGGTCACCGAGAAGAGCGCGGGAGCCAATCCCACGCCGAGGGCCACGATCGCGATCCCGAGGATCGTGATGAGCGTGATGTCGCTCCAACGCACCGTCGAGATCGACCCGAAAAGGTAGGAATTGAGCTGCGCGGAGGTGCCACCAGCCAGGCCGATCAGCAGGACGCCGCCGGCGATGCCGCCGTAGAACAGCATGGCCAGGGCCGTGTCCCCGGACGTGCGGCCGCTCTGGCGCACCAGCTCAATCGTGACCGCGCCGAGCAGTGAGATGATCACCGCACCCGGGATCGCCCACGAGTCGGCCGGGCTCACGTTTGCGAACGTGCCGACCAGCCAGCCGAGCGCGACGCCGGTCAGAGAGATGTGTCCGATGCCGTCTCCGAGCATCGCGAGCCTGCGGTGCACGAGATACGTGCCGATGATCGGGGCGGTGAGGCCCACGATGAGGGCAGCGAGCAGTGAACGCTGCATCATCGGCGAGGACAGGAGGGTCGTCAGTGCGTCAATCATGCGTCGCTCCCGTCTAGATTCCGCTCACGAGGCCGTGGTCGGTCGGCGCGGCCCCGGGGTCGATGGTGGGGTGGCAGTGGTCGCCGCCACCGTGGTGCTGTTCGTGGTCGTCCTCGATGTGGGGCGGGCCGTCGTAGGAGACGTGCCCCGCGCTGATGTGCAGCTCTCGGTCAAGGAGGGGGCCGAGCTCGCCCAGCTCGTGCAGGACAATGAGGATCGTGGTCCCCTCCGCCTTGGCCTCGGCGACGATCTGTGCCAGGCGTGCGCGCGAGGCCGCGTCGATTCCAGCCATCGGCTCATCCATGATGAGCAACTCGGGACGGCGTACAAGGGCGCGCGCAATGAGGACGCGCTGCGCCTGTCCACCCGAGAGGATGTTGAGGGGGGAGTGGGCGCGGTGAGCCATGCCGACGCGCTCGAGGGCTGTCATTGCCCTTGCGGTGTCGCCCGGCAGGGCCCACAGTCGACGAGGCCCGAGCAGGCCCGAACGAACAACCTCGATTGCGCTGGCACTGATCGCGCCGCCCGAGGAGATACGCTGGGGCACGTAGCCGATCTTGTTCCACGGGACGCGGCGACGGGTGGTGACCGAGTGCCCGAAGAGCTGTGCGTCGCCGCTCGTGATGGGAGCGGTGCCGAGCAGGGCCTTGAGGGTCGTAGATTTGCCAGAGCCGTTCGACCCTGTGAGCGCCACGGTCTGGCCAGCGGGAATGGCGAGCGAGATTCCGTGCAGGATCAGGTCTGTATCCCAGGCCACGTGTAGATTATCGAGACGCACGACGGCGGTCGCCTCCGCGTGGGAGGCTCCCGCCGTCGTGGGGGTGTCAGTAGTTGTCACTGGCAGTCAAGGGCTTTCGTCAGGGCGTCAATGTTGGAGTTCATCGTTGCGGCGTAGTCCTTAGACGCGTCAGTCTGGGACTCGATCGGATCCAGGACAGCCGTCGTGATGCCGAGGTCGTCGGCCAGGGTCTGGGCGACCTTGGGGTCGATGAGGGCCTCGGTGAAGATCGTGGTCACGCCCTGATCCTTCGCGATCTGGGCAATCTCGGCTAGGCGGGCGGGGGAGGGGGAGGACTCAGGGTCGAGGCCGGAGATGCCGACCTGGGTCAGGCCCGTGCGATCCGCGAGGTATCCGAAAGCGGTATGTGCGGTCACGAACGTTTTGACCTTGCAGGTCGAGGTCTTGGAGACGAGGGTATCGCCCAGCGTGGTCAGTTCCTCGGAGAGGGCCTTCGCGTTGGCCTTGTAGGTGTCGGCGTGGGCGGAGTCGGCCTCGGCGAGCTTGTCGCCGACCAGGGTCGCGGCCTTCGCCATACGCACGGGGTCCAGCCAGAAGTGCGGGTCCGCGGTCATGTCGTGGTGGTGTTCATGGCCCTCGGCCTCGTGATCGTGGCCTTCCGCCTCGCCGGACTGGGCCTCGTCGGTGCCCTCTTCCTCTTCTTCGGCGGGGTGGTTGGCGTCAGCACCGGCTTCAATGAGCTCTGCAGCGGGGGAGACGTCAATGACGGTCTTGGGGGCCTGCTGCTCGATCGCCTCGTCGACTGCGCCCTGGAAGCCCGCGAGGTAGACAACCGCGTCTGCGGAGGACAGGGAGTCGACCATCTTGGGGGAGAGCTCGAGGTCGTGGGGCTCGGCACCGTCGGGAGTCAGGGAGGTCACGGTGACGTGCTCGCCGCCGATCTTCTCGGCCAGGTACTTCAGCGGGTAGAAGGAGGCCATGACGGTCAGGGGCTCGTCCTTGGAGGAGCTACCAGAGGACGAGGCCGTGGAGGAGCAGGCGGACAGAGCGAGCGCTGTGGCGGCCGCGCATGCGGCAGCAAGGATTCTCTTCGACATGAGAATCATTCTCTTTGTAATTGAGAATCTTTGTCAAGTCATTCTCGGAGATCGGACCCCGTTGCGAGTGCTAGTGCGCGTGCCCGGTCGATCCTCGCACGATCAAATCAGGTGAGAAAACGTAGTCAGCGTGCGTGGGTACGTAGTCGGGTGCGCGAAGGGCTTCGAAGAGGCTGCGCACCGCCGATGAGACGATCGATGGGACGGGCTGATGAATCGTCGTGAGCGCTGGATCCAGGTGGCCCATCAGGAAGGTATCGTCGAAGCCGATCACCGAGATGTCGCCCGGGACTGACAGGCCGAGCGAGGTGATCGTGCGGATCGCGCCGAGGGCCTGCAGGTCAGAACCGGTGATGATCGCAGTGGCGCCGCGCTCGAGGAGTGCGTGCGTGTGGGCGGCCGCGGCCTCGTACGTGTAGAAGGTTTCTTCGATGATGGGGGAGTGGTCGCCGATGAGCTCGCCCATGACCTGGGTAAAGGCCTCGGCCTTGCGCAGGGCCGGGACAATGTGCGTGCGTCCCGTCAGGAGCGCGATGCGCGTGTGCCCCAGCTCGTACAGATGTGTGACTGCCGCGCGGATGCCGAGCGAGTCCCCCGTGGAAAAATCGGGTGCCGGGACCTCCGGTCGGGCGCCATTGATGGTTACGAAGGGGATCTCGCGTGCGGCAGCATCGTGGTACGGCGCGAGGTCTGAGAGTAGATCTGCGTGTCGGCCTGAGACAAAGATGAGTCCGTTCACACGGTGTTCGATGAGCGAGGAGAGGTGATCGAACTCGGACGTCGCTCCCGGTGTCTGCGAACGGATGAGGGCGATGCCGCCCGCGCGCGAAATCTCCTCCTGGAGGTGGTGTGCGAAGGATGCGAAGATTGGATTCGTGAGCTCGGGCACGATGACGCCGATCGTGGGCGTACTTGGTGTGCGCTCGGCAGCCGGGCGGTCGTATCCCAGCTCGTCAATCGCGGTGAGGACCCTGCGGCGAGTGTCTTCGGAGACCTGTCCGACGCCGTTGAAAACCCGTGAAACAGTTGCAGTTGAGACACCCGCGTGCATGGCGATGTCGGCCATGCTCGTGCGATTTTTCGTCATCGAATCAACGCTCCTTTGGGTCTTCGCGCGCGGTTGTTTCCCTACAAATGTAACAGCTTGCACACAATTGCGAAAATTGTTGCAGAAACAAAATCGAGGGTATTACAGTGAACCTTGTAGCGGGTCGCTGATGGAGGCGACCACCTGACCAACACAGGAGTAATAATGCGACGTGGCATCGCAGCACTCGGCGTCTTCGCGGCGGTTACCGCCCTGGCCGCCTGCAACAACGGCACGACCTCTTCCTCTTCCTCTTCCTCCTCGGACGGCGCCAAGACCGACGCCGTGGCGACCCTGACGATCTGGGCGGATGACACCCGCTTCACGCAGGTCGAGACCATCGCCGAGGACTTCACCGCCAAGACCGGCGTGAAGGTGGATGTCGTCCAGAAGTCTGAGTCGGACATGGACACCGAGTTCACCACCCAGGTCCCCACTGGCAACGGCCCCGACCTGATCGTCATGGCCCACGACAAGCTGGGCGCGCTCGTCTCTAACGGCGTCGTCGCCCCCGTCGACCTGGGTGAAGCCAAGTCCCAGTTCGCTGACGTCGCGGTCAAGGGCGTGACCTACAACGGCCAGACCTACGGCGTTCCCTACGCCATCGAGTCCGTCGCCCTGGTGCGTAACAACGCGCTCACCAAGGACGAGCCCAAGACGTACGACGACATGATCGCCTCCGGTAAGACCACCGGCGTTGAGTACCCCTTCATTATTCAGATGGGCGACAAGGGTGATCCATACCACTTCTACGGCTTCCAGACCTCCTTCGGTGCCCCTGTTTTCAACACGAACGCTGACGGCGAGTACACCTCCGAGCTGGCCATGGGCGGCTCCGGCGGCACCGACTTCGCGAACTGGCTGAAGGCCCAGGGCGACGCGAGTGTGCTCTCCCCGTCCATCACCGCTGATATCGCCAAGCAGGCCTTCCTCGATGGCAAGGCCGCCTACACGGTGACCGGCCCCTGGAACGTCGCGGCCTTCCGTGAGGCCGGCATGGACGTCTCCGTCCTGTCCATCCCCTCGGCCGGCTCGCAGGCCGCCCAGCCCTTCGTCGGCGTCCAGATGTTCTACCAGAGCGCTAAGTCCGCCAACCCGGTTGCTGCCAAGCAGTTCTTCAACTACCTGGCTACCCCCGAGGCCCAGACCCAGATGCAGAAGCTCGGTGGCCGCGCCTCGGCGATGCCCTCCGTTGCTGAGGCTTCGGATGACCAGGACATCAAGGACTTCTCGAAGGTCGCAGAGTCCGGCGCTCTCGCCCCCGCGATCCCCGCGATGGGTTCCGTGTGGAACTTCTGGGGCCAGACCGAGGCCAACATCGTGAGCGGTGCCGAGGCTCCCGCCGACGGTTGGGCTACGATGATCACCAACATCAACAACGCGATCGCCTCCAAGTGATCGTGAGCGCCGGGTGCTAGTCGCCCACGCGCACCGCGCTCGCCTCCGGTGAGCACCGCCTCACACCCGACCGCCTCCCACGCGGCGGGCGGGTGTGAGGCCCTCTGATAGCAGCGCCGCTTAGCGGCGCGCGGCACCACCGGTGCCACCTTCTGTCGCCAGTCGGGGGCAGAACCAAGTCGCAATGACGCGCGAACGCGCACGTGTGGAGGACACGATGTCTGAGCCAGTGAAGGCTGCGGAAAAGAAAAAAGAGGGGCCCAAGACCTCTCATGCAAATGATGTGACCAAGCGTGGTTTCTTCGTCAAGCTCATCTTGATGATGCTGATTGACGCCCTGGGACTCTATGGCATCTTCACTGCCTACATGGTGAAGTCCTGGATTGTTCTCGGTGTTCTGGCCGCGCTGCTCGTTGTCGTGAACTGGATCTACTTCTCCAAGCGGATGATCCCCGCGAAGTACCTGGTTCCCGGCATGGTGTTCCTGCTCATCTACCAGGTGTTCGTGATGGGATACACGGGTTACGTGTCCTTCACGAACTACGGTCAGGGCCACAACTCGACCAAGGATGACGCGATCTCTGCGATCCTGAAGGCCTCCGAGCAGCGTGCGCCCGGAGCGGTCAACGTGACCGCCGCGGTCGTCGAGGATGGCTCCAGCCTCGGCCTCGTCATCGCAGACCCGACGACCGGTACGCTCAAGGAAGGCAACCCCGACACCCCGTTGCGCGACGTTCAGGGCAATGTCTCCGCTGGCGTGATCTCCGACGTCCAGGGCTACAAAGTCCTGAAAGTTGCCGATATCCTCAAGCGACAGACCGAGGTCGCCGGAATGACCGTTCCCGTCTCCTCCGACCCGAACGACGGGTACTACAAGACCGACGACGGTGCGACCGCCTACCTGGCCAAGTCGACCTACGCCTACGACGCCCAGGCCGATACCCTGACCGACACTGTCACCGGAACCGTGTACACGGCTGATAACAAGACCGGTGTCTTCGTGGATTCCGCCGGCAACGAGCTCACCCCCGGCTGGCGCGTCTTCGTCGGCTTCAGCAACTACAAGAACATGGTGACTAGCAATGACCTGGGCGGCCCCTTCCTCAAGGCGCTCATCTGGTCCTTCGTGTTCGCTGCGGCCTCGGTGCTCTCGACCTTCGCGCTCGGCCTCATCCTGGCGCTTGTCTTCTCCGACAAGCGCATCAAGGGCCGCAAGATCTACCAGTCCCTCATGATCCTGCCCTACGCCTTCCCGGCCTTCCTGGCGACCCTGGTGTGGAAGGGCATGCTCAATACGGACTTCGGCTTTATCAACCAGGTCTTCCTTGGCGGTGCCCACGTCCCGTGGCTCGATAATGGCCTGCTCGCCAAGCTTTCGATCCTCGGCGTGAACCTGTGGCTGGGCTTCCCCTACATGTTCCTCGTCTGCCTCGGTGCCCTGCAGTCCCTGCCGGGCGACATTGAAGAGGCTGCGAAGATCGATGGTGCCTCCGGCCTGCGCACCGTGTGGTCCATCAAGCTGCCGCTGGTCCTGCAGTCGACTGTGCCGCTGCTGATCGCCTCCTTCGCGTTCAACTTCAACAACTTCTCGCTCATCTACATGCTGACGGGTGGTGGGCCGAACTATCCGGGCCTGTCGGTGCCCGTCGGTGAGTCCGACATCCTGATTTCGATGGTCTACAAGATCGCCATCGATTCCGGAACCCCGAACTACGGCCTGGCCTCGGCCATGTCCATCGTCATCTTCATCGTCGTGGGCGTGATCGCGTGGCTTGGCTTCCGTCAGACGAAGACCCTTGAGGAGCTGTGATGAGTGCTGCAACCGTTTCTAAGAAGCATGATGGAAGCACCCTCAAGGGTGCCCGCTGGTGGGCCGAGGTCGGCTGGCGCCACATCGTCGCCATCCTGACGATCATCTACTGTGTCATTCCGCTGCTCTACGTTCTGTCGGTGTCCCTGAACCCCGGTGCGACGCTGACAGGTTCGAACTCGCTGTTCTCGAAGATTTCCTTGGAGAACTTCCAGGCGCTGGGGAGCGGCAAGTACGCCATGTACTGGTCGTGGATCCTCAACTCCCTGATCGTGTCGACTGCGACCGCGATCGGGACGGTCCTCATGGGCGCTGCGGCCGCTTACGCGTTCAGCCGCTTCCGCTTCAAGGGCCGCCGCGCGACCCTGACCGGCCTGCTGCTGGTGCAGATGTTCCCGCAGATGCTGGCCTTCGTGGCCCTGTTCCTGCTGCTCCTGGGCATCCAGGACATCTTCCCGGTGCTCGGCCTGAACTCCAAGCTCGGCCTGATCTGCGTCTACCTGGGTGGCGCGCTCGGTTCGAACACGTTCCTGCTCTACGGTTTCTTCAACTCGATCCCGCGTTCGCTCGATGAGGCGGCCATGATTGACGGCGCGACCCACGCGCAGACCTTCTGGACGATCATCATGCCTCTCGTGCGTCCGGTCCTCGCGGTTGTCGGCCTGCTGAGCTTCATCTCCTCGCTCGGTGACTTCGTCATTGCCCGCGTGGTCCTGCAGGATCAGAGCCAGTTCACGCTGGCGGTTGGCATGTACATGTGGGCTGCTGACTCGCGTACTGCCCCGTGGGGCATCTTCGCCGCGGGTTCTGTGATCGCGGCTGTCCCTGTGATCTTGCTGTTCCAGTACCTGCAGAAGTACATCGTGTCCGGCCTGACTGCTGGCGCTGTCAAGGAGTAAGCCCGCGCCTGTCGGCCACGCTCACCCCGGCCTCGTCCCCTATCCCCGTGGGACGAGGCCGGGGCTATTTTATGCGTTCGGGCGCCGTGTGGGTCGAGGGTGTAACAAAGCCGCCCAACACCCGCCCAATGCCCGCCTGGCGTCCTGTGCTCAGGCTGGTTGTGGCGGGGAGTGGCTCGGTTTGGCAGTTCCGCGTTTGTTCTTGTGTCTTGGGGCACTGCACCCGATCCGTAGGCAATGCACCTCTTCTGATCGGGTGTAGTGCCCCTGATCGGGTGCATGGTCCCGTAACGGGTGCAGCGCCCCCGCTCGGGCGTTGCTTCTGGTGGTGGTGTGGCTGTTTGTTCGGGTCGTGGGCGCCATCGGGCCTTGAGACGCCTTCTGGGGTTGAGATCCCTTCTGTTTGGGGTTCTTTGTCTCCTCGCGCTGTGGTTCCCCAGCAATGTTGCATGCAATTCCCATGCAAACCTTTCAAGTATTGAAATCGCATCGTTGGAATTGCAACGTTTGTGAGCTGTGTTGAAAACTGACCAAGGGAAATTGCCTGCGACTTTTTGGGGGAGTGGGTTCGTTGTGGAGGGCGCGGGGAGGGATGGCGTGGGCGCAGGCGTGGGGGAGTGGAGTGTGACCTGAGACTTGTGTGGTGAGACCGCTTGACAGGCTACCTGGTTATATGGTTCATTAGTCATGTAATAAACCGCTGAACCTGAAGGGAGGACTTGCGCATGGCACCCACATTCGTCTCTGGGATGCCCATCTACGTGCAGATCGCCGACGACATCCGCGCGCAGATCCTGCGCGGCACCCTGCGTGCCGGGGACCAGCTCACCTCCACCACGGAATACTCCGCGACCTACCGCATCAACCCGGCAACCGTCGGCAAGGCCTTCGCGATCCTCGTCGATGAGGGCCTCGTCGAAAAGCGGCGCGGCATCGGCATGTTCGTCGCCGAAGGTGCTCGCGATGTCCTTGTGGCCGACGGGCTCGCGTCCTACGTGGAGGAGACCCTGAACCCCGCCGTCGAAGCGGGCCTGGCCCTGGGCCTCGACCTCGACGCCATCATCGACCACGTCCGCGCCTACAGCGCCGACACGACCGCCAAGGACAACTCATGATCACCATCAACTCCATCAGTCACACGTATCCGGGAGAGAACGAGGCGGCGCTGCGCGACATCTCGCTCACCCTCGGGGACGCAACCGTCACCGCCCTGGTTGGCCCCAACGGCTCGGGCAAGACGACGCTCATGCAGATCCTCGGCGGCCTGATGGTCCCCACCTCGGGGAGCATCTCCATCGACGGCAGCCAGGCCAGCGCCGACGACCTGCTCACAGGATCGATCATCGCTTCCTCCGCTCGCGACTTCGACGCGCTGTACAGCCAGTCTCTCGTCGACTACGCGCGCCTGCGTCCCACCTGGGATGAGAAGCTCTTCGCCCACTACGCCGAGCGCTTCGATCTGCGCATTAACCGCAAGTACGTGCGCAAGCTCTCCGGCGGGCAAGCTGCCATTCTCTCCGCCTCGATCGCGCTGGCCTCGGGCGCGCCCCTCACCCTCCTCGACGAGATCCAGGCACCCCTGGACGTGCCCACGCGCTACGCCCTCTACGAGGAGATTCTCGCTCTGGCGGGGGAGGTCATGGAAGGACAGCGCCCCCAGCGACGCTTCCTCATCTCCTCGCACATGGTCTCCGAACTCGAAAAGGTCGCCGAGGACGTCATCGTCTTGAAGAAGAGCGAGCTCCTCGCTCACGAGACCATCGACGACTTCACCTGCCGAGTCTCAGCTCTGACCGGCCATGCCTCCGACGTCGAGCGTTTCCTTGCCGCCCACCCGGACCTCGCCGTCATTGCGAGTCGCGAGCTCGGCTCCACGCGAGAGATCGTCGTGGACCTGCGCGGTAGCGCCGTTGGCGACACCGAGCTCGCATCCCACTCCCTGACCTCTTCGCCCTGTTCCTTCCAGGACGCCTTCGCCTACCTCATCCAGGAGAACGACCAATGAGCACCGCAACCACCGTCTCCCGCACCCCCAGCGCCTGGCGCCTCGGCACGGTCAGCATCAAGCCTGCCGTCGTTCTCTGCCTTGCAACCGTCTTCGCGCAGTTTGCGCTCAACGCGCTCATTGCGGGTTTCTTCTACGTGTCCCGCGGCAGGCCCTCGGAGAATATCTATATGGCTGCCCTCAACTCAGCTTTAGTCATGGGGATCTTTCTCATCGTCGCAGGCATCAACCAGACGATCTCGTACATGGGTGCAGGGTCGCTGAGCGGGGCGCCGCGCCGCACACTGGCGCTCTCGAGCTACGTCATTTCGGTTGTATTGATCGCCCTCGGCAGCGTCATCTGGTGGGTGCTCATCCTGATCCAGCCGTACCTGACCTTCATGACGACAAACACCAACACTACGGGTGTTGACACGTGGCTAATCGTCGTGGCCGTCTGGATCGCCTGTGACGCGGCGGCTCGCTTCGGCTCGAACGTCTTCCGCCACCGCGGAGGGGGATGGGAAGTCGCGATCGCGGTTGTCGTTGGTGCCGTTACCGTCGCTGTTCCGTCCGCCTGGCTGATCCTGACCCTCATGGACAAGGCAGGAGTCGCCGGTCCCATGCACCCGTCCTTCTGGCTCATGGGAATCATCCCCCTCGCGGTTGTGATCGCCAACTGGCGCCTCACCTCCACGGGTAGGATTCGCCGCCTCAACTGAACGACAGATGCGCCCTGGGCGCGTGACCTCTCGACCCGGCCCCGGCCTCGTCCCCTCCCGTAGGAGCGACGAGGCCGGGGCTCTTTTGTGCGTTCGGGTGTGTTGTGGTGGCGCCATGTGAGTGTCCAGGCGCTGCGAGTTGCTGTGGGGGGGATCCTCAGGCACTGCTGGTTGCTGAGTGCGGCACCGTAGTTCTGTGCGCGCCCTGCAATTTCGCATGCAATTCGATGATGGAATGTTCAATCATGTGCTGAAAATGGCGGAATTTCAACGATATTATTTCATCGTATGAAATAGGTAAAGGGGAATTGCCTGCGACTTTTGGGGTGCTGTGCTTGGTGAGCGTGGGTGGTGGCTGTCGGCGCTGTCAGCTCTGTCGGTGCTGGCATGTGCGCATGCGGATAGGTTCGAAGTTGGCGTGCTCGTACTCGCTGTAGCGGAGCCTGCCCCTCCTGATCCGGATAGGTTACGGCGATGTGGATAGGTTATTCACATGCGGATAGGTTAATAAGCTATCCGCATCTTCATAACCTATCCGTATGCTCATAACCTATCCGCGAGCGTGCCGGGAGAAGCGCGCCGAAGGGCCATCCTGAACACTGGGCTGGGTGTCGTGTCGATCTTGGGCGAGGGTGCCGCAGGGGTGAGCAGGCTTCCAGTCTCGGTGCCCCGAATACAGGTCGCCGAGTGTACGACCGGTGTACTGGCCTCCCGCGCGGTGATCAGGAATCTCGTGGGGCGAGGCCAACACAACGAGGCCGGGGCTCTTTCGCTGGCCGCGCGCGCACCTGTGGTGGGATCCATGGGCGCGGAATGGCTCGCAAGCGCCCGAAACAGTAGTTATCGGCTAGTATCGATGGCGACACGACAGCCAGTCGTGCCCCAGATACTCAAGGAGTGACAAGTGGCTAAGGGACCCTCCCGCCTCGACAACGTGATCAGCCTGGCCAAGCGCCGCGGCTTCGTCTTCCCCTGCGGTGACATCTACGGTGGCACCCGCTCCGCGTGGGACTACGGCCCGCTCGGCGTGGAACTGAAGGAAAACATCAAGCGCGCCTGGTGGAACGCCATGGTCCGCCGCCGCGCCGACGTCGTCGGCCTCGACTCCTCCGTCATCCTCCCGCGCGAAGTGTGGGTCGCCTCCGGCCACGTCAAGGCCTTCACCGACCCCCTCATCGAGTGCCTCAACTGCCACAAGCGCGCCCGCGAGGACCAGCTCATCGAAGAGCTCGCCGAAAAGAAGGGCGTCGAAGAGTCCTCCCTGACCACCGCCGACCTCGCCTGCCCGACCTGCGGCGTGCGCGGCCAGTGGACCGAGCCCCGCGCCTTCTCCGGCCTGCTCAAGACCTACCTGGGCCCCGTCGACGACGAGGCCGGCCTGCACTACCTGCGCCCCGAGACCGCCCAGGGCATCTTCGTTAACTACGCGAACGTCATGAACGCCGCGCGCAAGAAGCCGCCGTTCGGCATCGGCCAGATCGGCAAGTCCTTCCGCAACGAGATCACGCCCGGCAACTTCATCTTCCGTACCCGCGAGTTCGAGCAGATGGAACTCGAGTTCTTCTGCGAGCCCGGCACCGATGAGGAATGGCACCAGTACTGGATTGACTACCGCAAGGCCTGGTACGTGGACCTCGGCATCGACCCGGAGAACCTGCGCGAGTACGAGCACCCCAAGGAGAAGCTCTCGCACTACTCCAAGCGCACCGTCGACCTGGAATACCGCTTCGGTTTCCAGGGCAGCGAGTGGGGCGAGCTCGAAGGCATCGCCAACCGCACCGACTACGACCTGACCGTCCACTCCGAGGCCTCCGGTGCGAAGCTCGACTACTTCGACCCGAACACCAAGGAACGCTGGACCCCCTACGTCATCGAGCCCTCGGCGGGCCTGACCCGTTCCCTCATGGCCTTCCTCATCGAGGCCTACCACGAGGACGAGGCCCCCAACGCCAAGGGCGGTGTCGACAAGCGCGTCGTGCTCAAGCTGGACCCGCGCCTGGCCCCCGTCAAGGCCGCCGTCCTACCCCTGTCCCGCAAGCCCGAACTGACCGGCCCCGCCCAGGAGCTGGCCGACGAGCTGCGCGGCATCTGGAACGTCGACTACGACGATGCCGGTGCCGTTGGTCGCCGCTACCGTCGCCAGGACGAGATCGGCACGCCCTTCTGCATCACCTACGACTTCGACTCGATCGAAGACCACGCCGTCACCATCCGTGAGCGTGACACGATGGAGCAGGTACGCATCCCGCTCGATAAGGTCAAGTCGTACCTGATCGAACGCCTGGGCTGCTGACTTGCAGGTAGCCTCAACGTCCGCAGCGGCCCCTCTTCGAGTGGGGCCGCTGCGCCTGTGGACACCCGTCGTCCTGGCCCCCATGGCCGGGGTGACGGACGTGCCCTTCCGACGCCTGTGCCGCATCATGGGCGAGTCGGGCTTGCCCGACCACCTGCGACCCACCGGCATCCCCTCCTGGGCGGCCGAGTCGGGGGAGGGGGCCACGGCCTCGTCCCCGAAGAACACAGGTCAGGCGTCCAACGAACCGCGCCACGTGGCTATCCCGCGCGTGGACGCGCCCGCCGGCCTGTACGTCACTGAGATGGTGACCAGCCGGGCGCTCGTCGAGGAGAACGAACGCACCCAGGAAATGGTGCGCCCAGACCCCACCGAACGCGTGCGCTCCCTGCAGCTCTACGGCGTTGACCCCGCCGTCATGGCGAAGGCCGCGACGATGCTCATCGAGCGCGACCTCACCGACCACATCGACCTGAACTTCGGGTGCCCCGTCCCCAAGGTGACGAAGAAGGGCGGGGGAGCGGCCCTGCCCTGGAAGCGCGACCTGTTCTCCGACCTTGTGGGTGCCGTCGTGCGCGCCTCAAACGAGGCCGGGGAGCGCATCGGGCGCGAAATCCCGGTCACCGTCAAGATCCGCATCGGCATCGACTCCGAGCACGAGACCGCGACGGACGCCGCACTGGCCGCGCAAAAGCTCGGCGCTGTCGCCCTCACCCTGCATGCGCGCACGCAGAACCAGCACTACGCGGGACGCGCCCACTGGGACCAAATCGCGCGCCTGAAGGATCTGCTCGATATCCCCGTTTTCGGCAACGGCGACGTCTTCGAGGCCGCCGACGCTCTGGCCATGCTGGAACGCACCGGCTGCGACGGCATCAGCGTCGGGCGCGGTGCCCAGGGACGCCCCTGGATCTTCCGCGATATCGTCGCCGCCTACCACGGTGGGGCCATCCCGCCCGGCCCCAGCCTCGCCGAGGTGGTCTCCGTCATCGAGCGCCACGCCGCCTGGTGCGTCGTCGACCAGGGCGACGAAGGGCGCGCGTTGCGCGAAATGCGCAAGCACATCGGCTGGTACCTGCGCGGATTCGCCGTGGGAGGCCCCCAGCGCCACGCCCTGTCCATGGTCTCGACTCTCCAGGAGCTCCACGATCGCCTCGGGGACCTTGACCTCGACCAGGCGTTCCCGCCCGCCGCGCGCGGACCGCGCGGACGTGCCGGCGGCGAGAAAACCCCCCACCTGCCCGACGGCTGGCTGGACCACCCCTACCTCACGCAGAGCGAACGAGATCGCCTGCACCTGGCAGAAATCGGATACTAAGCGAAGGAATCATGCCTCACTCATCTGCGCCCGACCCTGACCCTGCGCCTGGACTCGTCACCATCGGGCGAGCCGCCAAGAAGGCGACCCTCGGGGGACGCACCCAGGTCATTGTCCCCGTCAGCGGGGACTCACGCTCCCTCATCGGGCAGGTTCAGGCAATGGCCACGTGCCGCGCGGACATCGTCGAGTGGCGGGCCGACACCTTCCTCTCCTCCCTCGTCGGGGCGCACTTCGTGTCCGCCTCCGACGTCGGGGAAGATCTCGTGAGCATGGCCCGCTACGTCGCGGACTCCTCGCCGCTGCCGGTCCTGGCGACCATCCGCACTTCGGTCGAGGGCGGTCAAGCCTATCTGGATGACGAGGAGTATTGCGCCCTCGTGCGCAGGCTCGCTTCGTGCGTGGGCGGCGTCGACGTGGAGATTTCGCGCGACGGATCCGCCGCCCTGATCGAGGATGCGCACGAGGCCGGGGCGATCGTCGTCGCTTCTTTCCATGATTTTGAGGGGACTCCCGGCGACGAGCGGCTCGCCGAGGTCCTCGCTGCCATGAACTTTGCCGGCGCGGACGTTCTCAAGTTCGCGTGCATGGCCCACAGTGCGACGGACGCGGCCCGCGTCCTGGCGGCGCAGGCGTGGGCGCGCGAGGCCTACGACCGACCCGTCATCGGTATTTCCATGGGCCCCAACGGCGCGCCCACACGCCTGGTCGGCTCTGCGCTTGGATCCGCAGCCACCTTCGCCACCCTGCCCGGCTGGGAGGGGAGCGCCCCCGGACAATTCACCGTCGAACAGGTGCGTGCCGTCCTGGATATCGTCGAGGGCGCTGGGGTCTAGCGCTTGTGTCGCGTCGCCTACTTTCCGTGAAAGCGAGGGCTGGTGCCCAGGTGAGTCGGGTAGGGATTGTCTTTGTTGGTTACCTGTGACTCGTCGAGGCCCCGATAGACGTAGGAGTTGTCATACGCGATCTCGCTCGGATCAACGAGGCCATCGGCGTACTGCTGAACCTCTGCGGGGGTCGGGCTCGATCCACCACCCTTGTCGGCCAGTGGGTTTTCGTCCGGGTACTGGCTCGGATCGGTGTTGAGCATTTTTCCGGGGTTAATTGGTCCGTACCCGACGTAGATGTCTCTACCGCCCTGAGGTGTGCTCGCAGTGTTGACGAGAAGCTGGAGGAGCTGATTCGATGTCGCGTTGGGCCACTTGGCATGCGTCTGTGCGAGAACACCACTGACAATAGGTGTTGAAAAAGACGTTCCCTGAGTAGAGGAAATATTTCCGTTTGCATCCCGCGCAAGGACAGGGCCTCCGATAGCAGTCGTGGTGACTCCCTGCCCCCAGGAGGAATAGGAAGCGAACTTTCCATCGGTATCAATGGCGGAAACACCGACGACACCCGACCACTGCGACAAGGAATTCTCAGTGTTGTCTGAGGCGGTGTTTCCTGCACCAGCAGTGATGATGACGCCTTGACTCATCGCACGAGCGATTGCCCACTTGAGGTGGTTTGAAGGTGAAGGTGAGGTTGCGGAGTAATTGATAATTGATGCTCCGTCATTGATTGCTTTATTGATCAACGATGACACTTCGGTTGGCAGAACACCAGCTTTCATCGGGCAATCATCCCCCGCCGCGCTGTTGGTATCGATGCTTTGGTAAGCGAGCAGCGCAGCATCGGGCACCATGCCGTAAGCACGTGAGACCAATAGCGAGGCAACTTCGGTGCCGTGGCTTCTGTGAGCAGGGCTAGATGAGACTGAGCAGGGGCTTTTGTCCGTAATATTTGCGCCTACCAGCTCCGGGACAGAGGTGTCGACAGGGCCGTCGATGATCGCGATGGTGACGCCTGCGCCCGTGTAGCCC
The DNA here is from genome assembly GCF_041432695.1 of Pauljensenia sp. 27098_8_83. Lineage (NCBI taxonomy): Bacteria > Bacillati > Actinomycetota > Actinomycetes > Actinomycetales > Actinomycetaceae > Pauljensenia > Pauljensenia sp. 27098_8_83. The sequence goes on from NZ_JAPWAD010000030.1 coordinate 20,440, forward strand.
TTGGCCCGCGCCGTGTCCAGGTGATAGTAGGAGTAGTAGGGCTGGTCTGCTGCTGTGATCTCTCGATCCTCCGCGTGCGCGGGGGGAGCCGCCACTACGCCACCTGTGAGGATGAGCGTGCAGCCCGATGCTAGTGCCGCACGCCGTAGGCTCGGCCTGGCACCTTGCGTTCGTGGTGTCACCATTGATTCGGATCCCATCCGTCGTTGCGCCGAAAAGAAAGCAGAAACTCTGAGTCGAATGCAACGTCTGGCATCGTTCCGTCTTTCTTTGACAGGGGGGAACCTTGCACTCCTGCGGCAAGGTAACCGAACGGTCAACAGTCTAGTTGCCTCGCTTGAGCTTGTGCAAGAACATGCACGGTATCAATGAAAGAACCACGGTTACCGCCGGTGCAACAAAAAATGGTGGGCGAGCCAATTGGCTCGCCCACCACTCTTGGGTCACAGGCTCACTGTGCGGCTTCCTTTGGGGACACCGTCACGACCGTGTCGGTGATACCCACCGGGCCGGGAGCGGCCGGGGTGATCTCGCCGAACTTCTTCTTGTTCGTGACGACCATCGGGGTGACCGTGTCGTAGCCGGCTTCACGGATGACGTCCCAATCGACCTCAGCCAGGACGTCGCCACGGCGAACGATGTCGCCCTTCGCAACGTGCGGCGTGAAGCCCTTACCCTCCAGTTTCACAGTGTCCATACCGATGTGGATGAGCACCTGGACGCCGGACGCAGACTTAATACCGTATGCGTGGCCGGTCGGGAAAGCAACCGTCACCTTGCCGTCACACGGGGCAACGACGACCGCGCCGGCGGCGGGGGACAGAGCAACACCGGGGCCGAGCGCTCCGGCAGCGAAGGCCTCGTCGGCCACGTCAGACAGCGCAACGATGGTACCCGCCAAGGGGGAAGTGAGCGTCAGGTCAGCCTTCGCCTCGTCGCTGAAAGCGGGAGCAGCCTCGGCCGCCGGAGCAGTGGCAGGCGCAGCAGCCGACGCAGCGGAGGTGGCAGCAGCCGCGGCGGCGGGGGCGTCGTCCTCGAGCAGGCCCTTCTTCGCGCGAGCCTCTGCCTTCTGTTCCTTCGTGCGGTAGTCGAACAGCACGACCATCAGGAACGCGGTGACAAACGCGGCAGCGACGCCCAGGGCGTAGACGGCCATGGGGCTGAAAACGGGGATCGTCAGCAGCGAGGTGAACACGAAGGTATTCGTGGTGGCTCCGCCACCGATGCCGATAACCAGGCCGCCGACGACACAGCCGGTGAGCATGAGCGGGTAGATGCGCTTGAAACGCAGGTGGATGCCGTACAGGGACGGCTCCGAGATACCGCCGAAGAGGCCAGCCGCCAGGGCGCCGGACGCGGTCTGACGCATGTCGGTGTCGCGGTCGCGAATCGACAGGAAGAGAACGCCGGCGGTGGCACCGAAGCAGGCGAAGTTCCACGCGCCCATGGGGCCCTGGATGAAGTCCGAACCCGTCGCGGCGATGTTGGCCAGCTGCAGGGCGTTGAGCGGCCAGTGCAGGCCGAGCGGCACCAGGAAGGGGTAGATGATCGGGATGATGATCGAGAAGACAATGGGGGCGTGTCCGTTGAGCCAGGCGAGGCCGCCACCCAGGCCGTTACCGATCCAGATCGACAGGGGGCCAATCAGGAAGGCGGTCAGCGGCATGATGATCATGAAGGAAATGAAGGGGACGAACACCATCTGGACGTTCGCGGGGACAATCTTCTTCAGGCCCTTGTAGACCAGCGCGAGAATCGGCACCATCAGCAGCGGCACGAAGACCTGGCCGCCGTAGTCAGCCAGCTGGAGCGAAATGCTGTGGGGGAAGGTAACCCGTCCAATGAGAGGGAGCCAGAAGTCGATTTTGTTCAGTATGGGGAACGCGGACAGCAGGGGCTCAAGTGAGGCGATCTGGCTAACACACTGCTCGGTACCCAGGGCAGTCTGCTCACAGGTCGTCTCGCTGAACGAGGACGCGTTGCTCAGGCCGATGAAGTTAGGGGTGAGCAGCGAGAGGATGACGGCCGTGCCGACCCAGGGGTCGATGTCCAGCTTCTTGGAGGCGTTGTAGGCGACCATCGCCGGCAGGAAGTAGAAGACCGCGCGCCACATGGAGTTCACGTAGCCCAGCCACGCGGGGATGGTCTCGGCGCGCGTGTCGACGATGTGCAGGGCGTCGAGCACCGCGAGGAGCGCCAGGATCAGAGATGCGCCAAGCAGAACGGGCAGCAGCGGGCGGAACGAGTCCGACAGGTACTCGAAGAATGCGTCGACGATGGCGTTCTTGCCACGCGCCTTCGCGCGAGCGGCTGCCTTGACATCATCGTTTGAGGCGGCGGCGCCCGACTTCATTGACGGCAGGTTATTGATCTCGTTGAAGACGGACTGCACCGCACCGCCGATGACGATCTGGTAGCGATCACCCGACTGGGGGACGGCACCGAGGACGCCGTCAATGGCCTCGACTCGGTCCTTGTCGACGACCGACGCGTCGTTGAGTTCAAAGCGCAGACGCGTCGCGCAGTGGGTGAAGTGGGTGATGTTGCCGGGACCACCGACCGCATCGAGGATTTCCTGTGCCGTGTTGGACACGGGGGACTCCTTCCGTGGATGAGGATTCGACGCTGAATGCGACACTTGACAATTAGCATGTTTGAACAGGTAGTGACATAGGCGACGGTCTATCTCACAGTATTTTGTGGGTAATTTGTGCCGCTTTGACGGTCACGAGGCCGGGGCCCGTTCTGCGCAGGCGTTTCCCTAGTAAAATGGCCCCGTGAATGAGTTTTCCCTGGCAATCCCCGGTGTTGATGGTGGCGACGCGCGTCGCCCGTACGCGTCCGCCGATTCCGAGCGTTGGGTGCCCGAGGAACACAAGTCTTCCGAACGTACCGAGTTCGAACGCGACCGCGCGCGCATCCTCCACTCCTCCGCGCTGCGTCGCCTCGGTGAAAAAACGCAGGTGCTGGGACCTATTTCGGATGACTTCGTGCGCACGCGCCTCACGCACTCCCTCGAGGTTGCCCAGGTGGGCCGCGAGCTCGGCAAGGAGCTGGGGGCCGACCCGGACGTCGTGGACGCGGCGTGCCTGTCCCACGACCTCGGGCATCCGCCTTTCGGGCATAACGGCGAGCGCGCGCTGGACGCGGCGGCCACCTCGATCGGTGGTTTTGAGGGCAACGCCCAGACCCTGCGCGTCGTCACGCGCCTAGAGCCGAAGGTCATCGGCGCGGGCGGCGTTCCCGCGGGCCTGAACCTGACGCGGGCGACCCTGGACGCGATCTGCAAGTACCCGTGGGTCAAGGCCGGTGGCCCGGACCTGGCTAAGTCGACGCGCAAGTACTCCGTGTACCCCGACGACGCGCCCGTGTTCGCCTGGATGCGTCAGGGCGCCCCGGCTGGCAGGCGGTGTCTGGAGGCCCAGATCATGGACCTGTCGGACGATATCGCCTACTCGGTGCACGACGTGGAGGACGCTGTCGCGACCCGCAAGCTAGACCCCTCCGATCTCTTCGACGACGCGCACTGCTCGGCGGTCGTGGCCTCGACCCTGGACTGGTACGGGGCGTCCGTGGCGCGCTCGGACCTGGAAGAGGCTCTCGAGCGGATCGTGTCCATGCCCGTGTGGCTGCGCTCTTTCGACGGGTCCTACGCCTCCCTCGCACACCTGAAGGATGCGACGAGCGAGCTGATCGGACGCTTCTGCTCGGCGACCGTGGCCGCCACGCGCGAGACCTTCGGGGACGAGCCGCTGGGCCGCTACCGTGCGGACCTCGTCGTGCCGCGGCAGGTGCGCGCCGAGATCCAAATCCTCAAGGGCATGGCCGTCCACTACGTGATGAGCCCGCGCGAGACCGAGCCGGTGTACTACCAGCAGCGCACGCTCCTCGCCGACCTCGTCGACGCCCTGTACGAGGCCGGGGCCGAGGCCCTCGAGCCCCTGTTCGCCGCGCAGTGGCGGGCCGCCTCCGACGACGGCGTGCGCCTGCGCGCGGTCATCGATCAAGTTGCCTCGCTCACCGACGTGTCGGCCTCCGCGTGGCATGCCCGCTGGTGCGGCATGCTGTCCTCGCAGCTGTGAGCGTGATCGGACGCAGACGTGGGCGGGCATCGGTAAACTGAGGGACATGGCGGGTCTGATTCGCAAGGACGACATCGAAGCGGTACGTAACGCAGTGAAGATCGACGAGGTCATCGGCGAGCACGTAGCGCTGCGACCCGCGGGCATCGGCTCCCTGAAGGGCCTGTGTCCCTTCCACGACGAGCGCACGCCTTCCTTTAACGTGCGCCCCCACCTGGGCATGTTCCACTGTTTTGGCTGCGGTGAGAGCGGCGACGTCATCTCCTTCGTACAGAAGATGGACCACCTGTCGTTCACCGAGGCCGTGGAAATGCTGGCTGCGAAGGCCGGGATCACCCTCCATTACGAAGAGGGCGGGGCGCGTGTGCGCACCGAGGAGCCGGGCAAGCGTCAGCGCCTCCTGGACGCACACCGCGTCGCCGAAGAGTTCTACCAGCGCCAGCTCGCGTCCCCCGAGGCGCACAAGGGCCGCACCTTCCTCGCCGAGCGCGGCTTCACCCAGGCGATGTGCGCGCATTTCGGGGTCGGATACGCCCCGGCCTCGTGGGATTCCCTGACGCGCCACCTGCGTTCGAAGGGTTTCACGGACCAGGAGATCCAGATTTCGGGCCTGGGCTCGCAGGGCAGTCGCGGCGTGTACGACCGTTTCCGTGGGCGCCTCGTGTGGCCGATCCGGGACATTACGGGCGCGACGGTCGGTTTCGGGGCGCGTCGCCTGGACGACAGTGACAAGGAATCGCCCAAGTACCTCAACACCCCCGAGACTCCGATCTATAAGAAGTCGCAGCTGCTGTACGGCCTGGACCTGGCGAAGAAGACGATCGCGACGGAGCATAAGGTCGTCATCGTCGAGGGCTACACGGACGTCATGGCCGCGCACGTCGCGGGCGTCACGAACGCCGTGGCCACGTGCGGCACTGCCTTTGGCTCCGAGCACGTCAAGATCATTCGCCGCCTGCTGGGCGACCACGCGGATCCGGCTGCCGGTGTTCTCCTGTCGTCGGGGCGCGCGCACGGCTCCGAGGTCATCTTTACGTTCGACGGTGACAGCGCCGGGCAGAAGGCCGCGCTGCGGGCCTACGGCGAGGATCAGAACTTCGCGGCGCAGACCTTCGTGGCGGTCGCGCCGGGTGGGCAGGACCCCTGCGAGCTGCGGCTGTCCCAGGGCGATCAGGCGATCGTCGACCTGGTGAACTCGCGCATCCCGCTCTTTGAGTTCGCGATCCGCTCGGTCCTGTCCCAGATGGACCTGCGCAGCGCTGAGGGTCGCGTGCAGGGCCTGCGCGCCTCGGCCGGCATCGTCGCGCACATCAAGGATCGCGCGCTGCGCGGCGAGTACACGCGCCAGCTGGCCGGGTGGCTCGGCATGGACATGCGCACGGTCGAACAGGCGATCCGCGCGGCCGGACGCGTCGAGGTCATCTCGCACGAGGCCCGCCCGGGAGAAATCGAGATGGCGGGTGCCGGCCGTCCCGCCCCCATGCGCGAGCGCCGAGGCCCCGAGGACCCCGTGAGCCGCGTCGAACGTCAGGCGCTCGAGGCCGTCCTCCAGCACCCGCTCTTCGCCGTGGGCTCCGGCTTCGAGGAACTCGACGGGCAGTCCTTCACCGTGCCCACGCACCGCGCCGTCCACGATGCGATCCGTGCGGTCGGCGGCCTCGACGCCTTTACACAGATGATGCGCCAGGCCGAGGCCCACTTCGGCCCGGGCGAGAACGCGACGCTGGCGGCCTCGCGCCACTTCGTCCAGGTGGTCCTCGAGACCGCCGGTGAGATCATCGGCCCCGCCGTCACCCAGCTGGCCGTCGCGCCCCTGCCCGTCGCGGGCGAGGCCGACGTGCGCTCGTACTGCCGCGGCGTGGTGGCCGCAATGGTGCGCATGGACCTGACCCGCAAGCTCGGCGAGGCCCGCGCGGCCCTGTCGCGCATGAACGAGGAAGACCCCAACTACTCCGAGACGTTCCGGGAGCTCATGCGCCTGGAGCAACGCCGGCAAAACTACACCGAAAGGGACTAACCGATGGCCGAAGTTGAGAGCTTTACCCTGGACCACACCGCCGTCAAGGCGCCCTACGTGCGCCTCATCAACGTGGAGTCCGGCCCCAAGGGCGACCAGATTTCGAACTTCGACGTGCGCCTCCTCCAGCCCAACGCCGGGGAGATCCCGACCTCGGGCCTGCACACGATTGAGCACCTGCTGGCCTCCCTGCTGCGCGACCGCATCGATGGCGTCATCGACTGCTCGCCGTTCGGCTGCCGAACGGGCTTCCACCTCATCATGTGGGGCACCCCCTCGGTGCGTGAGGTGACCGAGGCTCTGGCCTCGTCCCTGCACGCCATCGTCGAGGACATCACCTGGGAGGACGTGCCCGGCACCGACGCATACTCGTGCGGCAACTACCGCGACCACTCGCTGTTCAGCGCTCGCGAGTGGAGCCGCGCGATCCTCGATCAGGGCTTCTCCCTCGACGCCTTCGAGCGCGTCGACGTCATCCACTGATTCCGGGCGTTCGCCTGGACTTGGAAGCGGGACCCATCCAGTGAGGATGGGTCCCGTTGTCGTCTGAGTGCGTGTGCGTAAGTGCGCGCGAGTGAGCGCGGGTGAGGGGGCTGAGGACGCGGGTGAGGGGAGGGTGCCCCGATGGGGAGCCCCGGCCTCGTCGATCAGTCGAGACCGACCGCGTCGCGCACGCGGGCTTCCAGGGCGTCCGCCTCGCGCTGCCCGTCGGCATCCAGCGGCCCGTCGGCCGTCAGCACCGAGAAGAGCCCGTCCTCGCCGCGGCGCACCCACGCCGTCACCGTCGTCCCGTTGCCCACCTCCACCTGGGAGTGCAGGACGATCGAGCGGTTCACGAACTCGCTCGTATGACGCATGAAGTCCTCCGGGTCACCGACTCCGCGCCCCGCCAGGGCCGGGCGGGCCGGATCCACCCACTCCAGCGCGAACAGCGAGCCCTCAGCCTCCCAGCGCGCCCGCGCCACGTCGTACCAGGGGAACATCTCGGGGGTGGGCATTCCCTCGTTGTTCGAGGCCTCGGCGCCGAACACGTACAGGCCCGACTTCGCGGCCGCCAACCAGCGCCCGTCCTCCAACTCCAGGCCGGGGGAGCGGCGCTCGCGGGAGGGCAGGGCGGAGGCAAGGGCGTCAGGCAAAGTCGTCATGCGTTGATCGTATCCTTTCGGCAGAAATCGTGCGCACAGACCTATGCGTACGTGAAAGCGTACGCTATGATGGTGGTGGAAAGGGACAATCATGACTGCTGTGAGTGCTACTGCCGCCCGCTCGGACCTGTACCGGCTCATCGACACCGTGAACGAGGAATCGACCCCGATCACGATCACCGGACGTCGCGGAAACGCTGTCCTCATTGGCGAGGCCGACTGGTCCGCTATTCAGGAAACCCTCTACCTGCAGGGAATTCCCGGAATGACGGACAGTCTGAAGGAAGCCGCTCGCGAAGATCTCGACGACGCGCTCGATGACGTGGAGTGGTAGCGATGTGGCGCGTCGTTTTCTCCAAACAGGCCGCGAAGGATGCGAAGAAGCTCTCCGCCAGCGGACTCAAGGCGAAAGCTCAGAGCCTCATCGAGATCCTGACTGAGGATCCGTTCACGACGCCTCCACGCTACGAGCGCCTCGTCGGGGACCTCGCAGGTATGTATTCCCGCAGGATCAACATTCAGCACAGGCTCGTCTACGAGGTCTTCGAAGAAGAGCGCACCGTCCGCGTCCTGCGTATGTGGACACACTACGAGTGAGCCGTCCTGTGGGGGTGAGAACGTCCACAGCGGCCGGGGGAGTGGGTCACATGCCGAAATCAATCGGCCACAATGCGGACGGCGGGCATATTCTGGCCTCATATTTGTGAAAGACCACGACAGGAGACCTCATGGCATCGACGCAGCACACCCCCACGGAACTTGAGGCTGCCGGCGACCTGGTACTTCCCGGCGCCGACGAGCTGGCCGGTCGTTTCCCCCTGACCCACAACCCGCATCCGGCGACGCCCGAAGAGTACAACGAGATCATGTCGACCCTGGCCTTCGGCAAGAAGTTCACGGATCACATGGCTCACATGCGCTGGACCCGCGAGGGTGGCTGGGAAGACCGCGGCGTCATCCCCTACGGCCCGCTCGAGCTGACCCCCGGCGCCTCCGTCTTCCACTACTGCCAGTCCGTGTTCGAGGGCATCAAGGCCTACAAGCGTGCGGACGGCTCCGTGTGGACCTTCCGTCCCGGCTACAACGCCGCGCGCCTGAATCACTCGGCTCGCCGCCTGGCGCTGCCCGAGCTGAGCCGCGAGGACTTCGTGGCCTCCCTGGTGGACTACGTGCGCGCCGACGTGAAGTGGGTGCCCGAGGCCGAGGGATCCTCCCTGTACCTGCGTCCCTTCATGTTCGCCTCCGAGGAGTTCGTGGGCGTGCACCCCGCGGGCGTCGTCGACTACTACGTTATCGGCTCGCCGTCGGGCCCCTACTTCAAGGGCGGACTGTCGGGCGTGGCCATCTGGGTGGAGCGCGAGTACCACCGCGCTGGCCCCGGCGGCACCGGTAGCGCCAAGGCCGGCGGCAACTACGCGGCCTCCCTGCTGCCCCAGATCCAGGCCGAGGCTAAGGGCTTCTCCCAGGTTTGCTTCCTGGACACCTACGAGGGCAAGTACCTCGAGGAGCTGGGCGGCATGAACATGTTCGTCGTCATGGCGGACGGCACGATCCGTACACCCTCGCTCACCGGCGTCATCCTCGAGGGCGGCACGCGCAGCGCGATCCTGCGCATGCTGCGCGACGAAGGCGTGGAGGTACACGAGGAGAAGATCGCCCTGTCCGAGGTCGTGGACGGTATCCGCTCGGGAGCCGTCGCCGAGGTTTTCGCCTGCGGCACGGCTGCCGTGGTCACCCCGATCACTCGCCTGGCTGGTGACGACTTCGACGTCGAGATCGCGGTGGGAGACAAGACCCGCGAGATCCACAAGCGTCTCACCGATATCCAGTGGGGTCGCGCCGAGGATCCCTACGGCTGGACGTACCGCCTGGCCTGAGCGTTGACGCGTGAGGGAGCCACGGCCTCGTCG
>NZ_JAPWAD010000031.1:0-28529 GCF_041432695.1 Pauljensenia sp. 27098_8_83
CCAGGCGGCGGCGGGGCCTGGCCGGGCTTCGAGACGCGACACCGAGACCACCCCACACACATTTCGCACATAATTTCCCTCGGTCATTTTTGGAGATAGCCCAAAAACGTTGCAATTCCAACGACATGAATTCAATATTTGAAGCACTCGCAGGAGAATTACGTGCGGAATTGCTGAGCGGCAGGGCCTGGCCGGGCTTCGAGACGACGCACGCGCCTATCAGCACACCACGCGCCACTGGTGTGGAGGGCGCCGGAGGGCACGGGCGGGCTTCGAGGCGCGGTGCCGAACGAAGTGAGGCCCTAGCCTCGCGGGCGGGCAGGCCACGCGGCGGCCGGAAATCAGGCGGGTGAAGCAACGCCGAAAATCAAGCGGCGCTACAAGCAATGCTCGAACCCCTGAACGGCATAGCAAAAGGGGCCGGCGCGAGCCGACCCCTTGCGCGAGTGCCCTCACTCGTCCATGAGGGACACCTTGACGCCGCCCACCAGAGAGGCGACGACGTTGTAGAGCATGGCTCCCAGCGTCGACAGGGCGGTGAGCAGGATGACGTTGATGACGGCGACGATGGTCGCGTAGGAGATGACGCGCGGCAGTCGAGCGTAGTCGAGCAGGTCCGCGAAGCGGCCGGCGCCGACGGTCTGCAGGAATTCTTCGATCTGGCTGAAGACGTGCATGGCGTCGACCATGAGCCACAGGACGATCGTGGCGACGACCATCGCGATGCCCAGGGCAACCGACAGGAGGAAGGATACCTTCATGACGGTCCACGCGTCGATGCGCGCGATCGCCAGGTCAACTCGGCGGGGAGCGTCGCTGCGGGCGCTCGAGACGTGGTCGCTCATGGGTTTCCTTCCAGGTCGCACTTCCTACTTGCCAGGCTACCGCATCGCCCGGCTCTGGCGCTGGTTCCGCGCCGCTTTGGAAGCTTGATCACGGGACGAGGCGGGGGCCTCGTCCCGTGATCGCGCGTCAGTTCTCGTCAGCTGCGGTCTCGTCGCCCTCGGAGGCCGTGGCCTCGTTAGCGGGGGCGTCGGTCCCCTCGGCGGCATCCGGGGCCTGGGTGGCCTCGGGGTTCTCGGACTCGTCGGTCTCGTCCTCGTCGCCCGAGTCGGAGTTGCGGGTGATCGCGATGATGCGGTCGCCGTCGTCCGGGCGGGCGAAGATGACGCCCATGGTGTTGCGGGCGGTGGGTCGCACGTCGGAGGCGTTGACCTGGACGAGCTTGCCGGACTCGGTGATGACCATGACGTCTTCATCGGGTCGCACGACGAGTGCGCCGACGAGGCCGCCGCGTTCGTCGACGAGCTTGCCGACGCGCACGCCGAGGGTGCCGCGCGACTTGGTCGGGTATTCATCGACGGGGGTGCGCTTGGCGTAGCCGGATTCGGTGACGATCAGCAGGTCGGTGTCCTCGCGCGGGACCTCCATGCTGAGCAGCTCGTCGTCGCCGCGGAACTTCATGCCGCGCACGCCGGACGTGGAGCGGCCCATGGAGCGCAGCTGGTCGTCGGTGGCGGTGAAGCGCACGGCCTGGCCGTCGCGGGAGACGAGGATGAGGTCCTCGTCGGCCATGATGGTCTGCGCGGAGACGAGCTCGTCGGGCTTGCCGTCCTCGTCCTCGCGCAGGTTGATGGCGATGATGCCGCCGGAGCGGGGGGAGTTGTACAGGCTCAGCGGGGTCTTCTTGACGAGGCCGCGCTTGGTGGCCAGGACGAGGTAGTCGGCGTCTTCGTAGGTGCGGATTGCGAGGACCTGTGCGATGTGCTCGTCGGGCTGGAAGGCCAGCAGGTTGGCGACGTGCTGGCCCTTGGCGTCGCGGCCGCCTTCGGGGATTTCGTAGGCCTTGGCGCGGTAGACGCGGCCGAGGTTGGTGAAGAAGAGCAGCCAGTTGTGCGTGGTGGTGACGAAGAAGTGTTCGACGACGTCGTCGCCGCGCAGCTGGGTGCCGCGCACGCCCTTGCCGCCGCGCTTTTGCGATCGGTAGTTGTCCGTGCGGGTGCGCTTGGCGAAGCCGTCGCGGGTGATGGTGACGACGACGTCCTCTTCGGGGATGAGGTCTTCCATCGACATTTCCCCGTCGAAGGGGAGGATGCGGGTGCGGCGCTCGTCGCCGAACTTGTCGACGATTTCGCCGAGTTCGGTGGAGATGATGGCGCGCTGGCGCTCGGGCGTGGCGAGGATGTCGTTGAGGTCGTCGACGCGGGCCTTGAGTTCTGCGTGCTCGTCCATGATCTTCTGGCGCTCGAGGGCGGCCAGGCGTCGCAGCTGGAGGGCCAGGATGGCGTCGGCTTGGATGGCGTCCACGTCGAGCAGGTCGATCAGGCCGGCGCGGGCCTCGTCGACGGTGGGGGAGCGGCGGATGAGGGCGATGACCTCGTCGAGGGCGTCGAGGGCCTTCAGGTAGCCTTCGAGGATGTGCAGGCGTTCGAGGGCCTTGCGCAGGCGGAAGCGCGTGCGGCGCACGATGACGTCCATCTGGTGGGTGATCCAGTGGCGGATGAAGCCGTCGATGGACAGGGTGCGGGGCACGCCGTCGACGAGCGCAAGCATGTTAGCGGAGAAGTTCTCCTGCAGGCTGGTGCGCTTGTAGAGGTTGTTGAGGACGACCTTGGCGACGGCGTCGCGCTTGAGGACGATGACGAGGCGCTGGCCGGTTCGGCCGGAGGTTTCGTCTCGGATGTCGGCGATGCCGCCGATCGCTCCGTCGCGCACGAGCTGGGCGATCTTGTCGGCCAGGTTGTCGGGGTTGACCTGGTAGGGCAGTTCGGTGACGACGAGGCACTGGCGGCCCTGGATTTCCTCGACGTTGACGACGGCGCGCTGCGTGATGGAGCCGCGGCCGGTGCGGTAGGCGTCTTCGATGCCCTTGCGGCCCAGGATGGTGGCGCCGGTGGGGAAGTCGGGTCCGGGGATGAGTTTGAGGAGTGCTTCGAGGAGTTCTTCGCGCGAGGCTTCGGGGTGCTCGAGCGCCCACTGGACGCCGCGCGCGAGTTCGCGCAGGTTGTGGGGCGGGATGCGCGTGGCCATGCCGACGGCGATGCCTTCGGAGCCGTTGGCGAGCAGGTTGGGGAAGCGGGCGGGCAGGATGGTGGGTTCCTGGTTGCGGCCGTCGTAGTTGTCCTGGAAGTCGACGCATTCTTCGTCGATGTCGCGGACCATTTCCATGGCCAGGGGTGCCATCTTGCACTCGGTGTAACGGGGGGCTGCGGGGCCCAGGTTGCCGGGGGTGCCGAAGTTACCCTGGCCGGCGACGAGGGGGTAGCGCAGCGACCAGGGCTGCACGAGGCGCGCGAGGGCGTCGTAGATCGCGGCGTCGCCGTGGGGGTGGTAGTTACCCATGACCTCGCCGACGACGCGGGAGGACTTGGAGAACGAGGAGGTGGGGCGGTATCCGCCGTCGTACATGGCGTATAGGACGCGACGGTGGACGGGCTTGAGGCCGTCGCGCACGTCGGGTAGGGCGCGTCCGACGATGACGCTCATGGCGTAGTCGAGGTAGGAGCGCTGCATCTCCTTTTGCAGGTCGACCTGGCGGATGCGCTCGGTGTCCGAGATGTGCCGCGCGTCAGTAGTCTGCTCGTCGCTCACGTTTTTCCTTACGTTGTTTCTGCTCGATCAGGCCCGCTCGGTACGGGGCCGGGGCTGGGCTGGTCGTGGTTTTGTCAGATGTCGAGGAAGCGCACGTCGGTGGCGTTGCGCTGGATGAAGGTGCGGCGTCGGTCGACGTCGTCGCCCATGAGGATCGTGAAGGTTTCGTCGGCGTCTGCGGCCTCGTCGAGGGTGACCTGCTTGAGGATTCGGTGTTCCGGATCCATGGTGGTCTCCCACAGTTCGTGGTCGTTCATTTCGCCGAGGCCCTTGTAGCGCTGGATGCCGCCTTCCTTGGGTAGGCGGCGGTTCGCGGCAGCGCCGGCGGCGAGCAGTTCGTCGCGTTCCTTGTCGGAGTATGCGAATTCGTGCTCGGCGTTGGTCCACTTGATGCGGTACAGCGGGGGCATCGCGATGAAGGTGTGGCCGCCTTCGATGAGGGGACGCATGTAGCGGAAGAGGAGGGTCAGCAGCAGCGTGGCGATGTGCTGGCCGTCAACGTCGGCGTCCGCCATGATGACGATCTTGCCGTAGCGGAGCTTGGAGATGTCGAAGTCTTCGCCGATGCCGGTGCCGAAGGCGGTGATGAGGGAGCGGATGGTGTCCGAGGACAGGGCTCGGTCCAGGCGCGCCTTTTCGACGTTGAGGATCTTGCCGCGGATCGGCAGGATGGCCTGGCGTTCGGGGTCGCGGCCGCCGACGGCGGAGCCGCCTGCGGAGTCGCCCTCGACGATGAAGATTTCGCACTCGGAGGGCGTGCGGGAGGAGCAGTCGCGCAGCTTGCCGGGCATGGAGGCGGATTCGAGGACGCCCTTGCGGCGCGTGGCCTCGCGGGCCTTGCGGGCGGCGACGCGGGCGGCCTGGGCGGCCTGGCCCTTGGCGATGATGGCCTTGGCGTCGGCGGGGTGGGCGTCGAACCAGTCGGTGAGCTTGGAGTAGACCTGCTGCTGAACAAAGGTGCGGGCCTCGGTGTTGCCGAGCTTGGTCTTCGTCTGACCTTCGAACTGGGGCTCGGTGAGCTTGATCGAGATGACGGCTGTCAGGCCTTCGCGGACGTCGTCACCGGTGAGGTTGTCGTCCTTGTCTCGGATGATGCCTTTGTCGCGGCCGTAGCGGTTGACGAGGGAGGTCAGCGCGGTGCGGAAGCCCTCCTCGTGCATGCCGCCTTCGGTGGTGTTGATGGTGTTGGCGAAGGTGTGGACGGAGGAGGAGTAGGCGGTGGTCCATTGCATGGCGATTTCCACGCTCATGGCGCCTTCGTCGTTTTCGGCTTCGAAGTCGATGATCTCGTTGTTGATCGTGTCGGACTTCTTGGCGGAGTCGAGGTATTCGACGTAGTCGCGCAGGCCGTGTTCGTAGCAGTAGGTGACGGTGCGGTGGCCCTTGGTCTTCTTGTCCGAGGCCTCCTCGCCGCCTGCGATTTCGTCGCCTTCGTCGGTGGCGGACTCGCGCTCGTCGGTCAGGGTGATGCGCAGGCCCTTGTTGAGGAAGGCCATCTGCTGGAAGCGCTGGCGCAGGGTTTCGAAGTCGAATTCGACGGTTTCGAAGATTTCGGGGTCCGGGTAGAAGACCTGCGTGGTGCCGGTTTCGTCGGTTGCTTCGCCGCGTTCGAGGGGGGTGATGGGGGTGCCGCCGTTTGCGAACGACATGCGCCACACGTAGCCCTGGCGGCGGATTTCGGTGTTCACGCGGGTGGAGAGGGCGTTGACGACGGAGATGCCGACGCCGTGCAGGCCGCCGGAGACGGCGTATCCGCCGCCGCCGAACTTGCCGCCGGCGTGGAGGATCGTCATGACGACCTCGACGGTGGGCTTGTGCTCGGTGGGGTGCTCGTCGACGGGGATGCCTCGACCGTTGTCGACGACTTTGATGCCGCCGTCTGCCTGGATCGTGACCTCGATGTGGTCGGCGTAGCCGGCCAGGGCCTCGTCGACGGAGTTGTCGACGACCTCGTACACCAGGTGGTGCAGGCCGCGTTCGCCGGTGGATCCGATGTACATGCCCGGGCGCTTGCGGACGGCTTCCAGGCCCTCGAGGACGGTGATGTCCGATGCGCCGTAGGACTGTTCGCCTTCGGCGGTCTTCTCGTTGTCAGCCACGTGGCTCCCCTCGCATTGCGCGAAAATAGATGTTTAACCTTGTAGATTCTACCAAAAGTGGCGCTTGTTCCCGGGATTGACAGGCTCGGAGGGTTACTTTACAAACTGTGTGATTGCAACGAAAACTCGACTGTGATGAGTCGCATGTCGATTGTGGTTGCGGCTGGGACGCACGGGGCCGCCCTCCCGGCTGGGAGGGCGGCCCTCGTGCGTGTGTTCAGGCGGAGTGACCGCCTACGTTGCGGTCACCGCCGCAGCGCGGCCTGCGCCTGTCGACACAGGCCTGAGAGGGGATCAGATTACTTCGGATCCCACGAGTAGGACGGGATATCATTGTCTGTATCGAACAGGTCAAGGCCGTAGACGACGACGGTCTGCGTGGTGCTCTTGAGCTTATAGCCGAGCACGACCGTCTTGGTCTCACCCACGTTTATCTGCGACAACAACTCCTTGGGGTCATAGCCCGGAAGATCTTTCTTAATGAATGTCGCGGATTCCAGGAGCTTATCGTCTTGGAACAGCATGGGCAAGGTGATCAGAGGATCTATTTCTTCGTCCTTGTAGCTTTTGTTAGTGACGGTGTACGTGACGACCACGGTCTGGTCGCCGTCGTCATCTTTGGGGCCCAGCTCAATGTTTTTGCTCTCCACGTGGATGGCGCCGCCGGCGAGGTCGGCGACATAGTGGTCTTGGGATCCGCTGTTCCCCTTCGACGAGCTCGATCCCTTGTTACCGTTCGATGAGCTCGATCCTTTGTCCCCGTTTGATGAGCTCGATCCCTTGTTGCCGCTCGACGATCCCGAACCTGAATCGCTCGTGGAGGACGAGGAGGGATCAGAGGAGGGGTCCGAGGCACTCGTTGAACCGGAGCCGAGCAGGCCCCAGACGACGAGGCCGCCGATCATGAGGAGGACGACGACGCCCGCGACGACGCCGACGATGAGGGGGGTCTTCGACTTCTTCTGGGGAGCGCCCATCGGTGTTCCAGGCTGCCCATAGCCCTGCGGGTAGCCGCCCTGGTTCTGCATACCGTAGGCGTTGCCGCCTTGGCCACCGTAGGGATCGGACGCGCTCTGCCCGCCATAGGGGTTCTGCGTGTTTGCGCCGCCGTAAGGGTTGGATGCGTCCTGCCCGTAGCTCTGCTGGGGCTGGGTGCCATACTGGCCGTTCCCGTAGCCCTGCTGTTGGGGTTGCCCGCCGTAGGCACCCTGGCCGTAGCCCTGCTGCCCCTGGGGGTTGTTTCCCCACCCGTTACCGCCCTGTTGTGCGTACGGATTGCTCATTGTTACTCCTCGTCAAATTCGCACTAGTGTGCGGGATTCAGTTGAAGACTAACAAAATCTGACCGAAATGGGGAGTGCTTCTCGCGTGCTTGCTCCTGTCAAGAGGGCTCCCGCCCGCCTTCAGGTCGATCGACAGCGTTTCCGTCTCGCGGATCTCACGTTGTCCACAAGGGAACCTTGATCGTCGTGGGAGCATCGCGGCGACTTGACTACCACGATAAGTGCCCGGCGATCCCCACCCGCCAACCAACCCCAATCAGGACGGCTGCACAACAATTTCCGGGAAATCTAAGGCGTGTTCATCCGGCGATAGATCCGTAACAAATACAACGGGTTCGCCCACGTAGACATACTTATATGCTGCGACGACAGAGACAGTTTCTCCCGGCTCAACCGTTGTGACATCATCGCCCGTGAGGACCTTCATGTTCTGATCGGCACTGAAATTAGCAAGATCGAAAATGACTCCTTTTTGCGTGAGAGTCGGAATATGGTCGAGGGCATATTCTGGATTGTTGGTGTTGTTTGTCATGGTGAGGGTCACCAGGAGGGTCGCTGCCCCATCCTGATCAGTTGGCCCCTGCACGACCGACGTACTCTCAATATGAAACTCACCGCCCAACACATCAGCCCAATAGTGATCACTGGCAATCGTCTGCTGTTCAGTCGGCCTGGCCGTCGCCGTCGGACTCGCCGTCGGATTCGATCCGGGCTCAGAACCACCCGAACGCAGCGCAACAAAAGCCACGCCACCAACCAACGCAGCAACAACCAACCCCACCAAACAACCAACAATCACACCAGCAGAGGACCCACGCCCACCAGAACCCGGACCACCAGAACCAGCAACCGGAACCCACTGACCACCAGGGACACCCACACCCCGCGGATCACCAGAACCCGGACCACCAGAACCCGACCCACCAGGACGACCATACGGATAACTCACCACAACTCCTTACATCCAGTACAAATAATCAACTGACACCAATCAGTATGGCTGCCACACCCAGAGGGTATCGTTCTCTGGACCGTCTTCTTTACCCACACCCCATGGGTCGTTGGTCGTATCCTCCTCGGTAATGTGTGCCCATGTGCGGAAGGTAACGGGCTCACCGACATAGAGGTACTTGTAGGCTCCCATGACGGTCAGTGTCTCACCAGGTTTGATCTCGTCCGGGCCGTTGTAGTCGTATCCTTCGGGTTCCTCGCCTTTTTTAAACATGGCCTTGGGAAACTTCGATCCTTTTTGCTCAAGACGAGGGACGCACATGCCAATAACTTGCGTCTTCGATGTGTTGTTAACGATCCTGTAGGTGACGAGGATAGTGTCGGCGCCGTCCTTATCTTTGGGACCCTGCACGATCGACGTGCTCTCGATGTGGAACTTGCCGCCTAGAAAATCAGCGGAATACTGCTCGCCATTGCCTGTTGCCCGGGGCGTCGGCGCTCCCGTCGTCGCGGGATTAGACGCAGTCGGATTCGCCGTCGGATTCGCCGTCGGATTCGATCCGGGCTCAGAACCACCCGAACGCAGCGCAACAAAAGCCACGCCAACAACCAACGCAGCAACAACCAACCCCACCAAACAACCAACAATCACACCAGCAGAGGACCCACGCCCACCAGAACCCGACCCACCAGAACCAGCAACCGGAACCCACTGACCACCAGGGACACCCACACCCCGCGGATCACCAGAACCCGACCCACCAGGACGACCATACGGATAACTCACCACAACTCCTAATATCCAATACAAATAATTGACTGACACCAATCAGGACGGCTGCACAACAATTTCCGGGAAATCGAAGATGTCCTCTTTCGGAGGGACATCCGTCATGAAAGTGACGGGTTCGCCGACGTTGATGTACTTCAAGCCAAGCGTGAACGTCACAGTGTCGCCCGGCCTGACCATGTTATCGTTCATCTCCACAATGACGTCAGGGTATTCGTCGGGATCAAGGGCGGCGCGACCGAGGACGATCCCCTTCTGTTTCAAGTTTGGCGTGTGCAACATGATGAATTCAGCGTCATCGGTGTTGTTGGTCATCGTCAAGGTGACGAACACGGTGTCCGCGCCGTCTTGGTCGACAGGGCCTCGTGTCACCGAGGTACTCTCGATATGGAACTTTCCATTCATGATGTCCGCGGAATAATGGTCTGCTGTCACCGTTTTTATCTCCGTCGGGTCGCTTGACAGCGACGCGCCATGGGATCGCATGAACGCTATCCCTCCGATCGCGACGAGGAGGATGCAGAGCGGAATAACGAGGGCGACCAGGATCACGGACTGCATGCCCCTGGACGCACCGGTGGCCTGCTGAGGAGCGCCGGAGCCCGCGGGGCTCTGAGCGGGTACGGGCTGTCCCTGGTTGTGGGGGCCGGCACCGGGCATTGACGTCCCCATGGGGACCGCCTGTCGGGCGTCCCAAGGGGGCCCACCCGCGTTGTTATATGGATAGCTCACGATGTTTCCTCAATCCTCCCGAAGCTCGCCGCCTCAGTACGGGTGCCAAACCCACTCTTCATCATCGGCTGTCTCGTCCGATTGTTGATCCTGCGGCGCGAACGACCACAGGGGCGCGTTCGGGTCTTCGTCTATGGTGTTCCACCGCCGGAAGGTGACGGTCTCTCCCGGGTAGGCGTACCGGTACGCAAACGTGACAGTCATCGCCTCGCCTGACGCGATTTCATACATCCCTTTGTAGAGTCCCTCGGGTTCCTGACCCGGTTCGAACTTCGCTTCTGGCAGCTCCGTTCCCTTTTGTATCAATTTGGGAAGAGTGAACCGAACGCGCTGTTTGATTGCGGTGTTGTTGACGAGCGTGTACGTCACGAGGAGGGTATCCGCTCCCTCCTTATCGACGGGCCCCTGTTCGATTCTCGTCGTATTGACGGTGAACTTTCCGTCGAGGTACTGCGTCGAATACTGTTCTCCGTTGCCGGTCGCGCGTGCGGTCGGCGTGGGAGAGTTCGATCCGCCCAGCCCAATTCCTCCCTCGTGGAACACGACGAAGGAGCCGATTCCGAGGAGAGCGACGACCAGCACGCCGATGATGCTTCCGACGATGAGGCGAGATGACCGAGGCCTCGGTGCCTCATTCTGGGGCCGCTCGACGCACCCGCGCGCACCGCCAGAAACCGGTCCTCCCCCCGGCATCGATGCGCCGACGGGGCGCGACTGACCCGAGCCTCGCCCCGGATTCGAGTGGTTCGAAGGACCGGAAGGACCGTAGGGGTTCGTCATTATTACTCCTCATCGCGACCCTGCACACGGGCAGGACACACGCCACAGACTAACAAAATCTGACCGATGAAGCGATGGGCGTCAGCGTCTCGAAACGCGCCTAAATCTGATTATCCGTAGTCGGCGCGCGGACCACGCCCCCGCACCACGTAGGGGCCTTTCTTCCACGACGGGGCGACGGGCCCGAGGATGATGACCTGTTCGACGACGCCCGAGCCGACCTCCTCGGCGATGCGGCGCTCGATCGTGGGCAGGAGGAGCTGGAGCTGTTTCGCCCAGGCGGTGGAGTCGGCGCGCACGACGAGCTTGTGTCCCTCGAAGGTCTCGATGCGCGTGTGGTCGGCGTTGCTGGGTCCCACGATGTCCCGCCATTTCGCCATAACGGACCCCATTTTGGTGGGGGTGTCCCATTCGCGGATTTTGATCGTGCGCGCCAGGATCGCGCCCAGGGAGTTGGCCCGGCGGTAGCGCGGACGCATGGCGGCCATGCCGGGGGCGCGGCTCCACGATGTGCCGGTTCCCTCCAGGGCTTGGCGCAGTGCGGCCAGGTCGCCCTCGGGATCCTCGTCGGTGGACGAGGCCGGGGCGCTCACCCCGTTTGCGCGTCCGTAGGCGGCGGCCCGGGCTGCGGCGCGTGCCTGGGCGTCGTCCTCACTGCCGGCGAGGCGTCCGAAGCCGTCGGTTTCGATGGCCGCGTATTCGCTGGTTCCGTCGAGGCTGCGCCGGGGCCGTGTTTCGTCGAGGCCCCACGAGGGCATGGTGGAGCGGGTGTAGCCGTGCGTGCGGGCAACGCTCTGGGCTCGTTCGAGAGCGCGGACGACGAACTCGTCGGCTTCTTCGTCGGGGGCTTCGCCGAAGCCCGCGACCCCGGGCTCATCCGCGTCCGCGCCGGGGAGGTCCGCCTCGGTGGAGTCCGCGTCGGATAGGCCGCCGCGCTCACTCATCGTCGACTCCGTCGATAACGGTGCCGCGCTGCGGATCGAGGCGCACGTGCAGCGCGTGGTGGTCGAGGGAGGCGGGCAGGTCGCCGGCGACCGCGCAGGTGACGATGATCTGCTCGGCCTTGGAGGCCAGGGCGGCCAGGCCCTCCCGGCGCGAGGAGTCGAGCTCGGCGAAGACGTCGTCGAGGATGAGGATCGGGGTGTCGCCGTCGTCGCTGAGCAGTTCGAAGGCGCCGAGCCGAAGGGCCAGGGCGACCGACCAGGATTCGCCGTGGGAGGCGTAGCCCTTGACGGGCATCGCGCCGAGGCCGAGGGTCAGGTCGTCGCGGTGTGCGCCCACGAGGTTGACGCCGCGCTCGGTTTCCTTCTCGCGCACGGACGTCAGGGCTGCGAGCATGCGCTGCGTCTGGGCCTCCACGTCGGTGAGGTCGGCGCTGGCCGGGTTGTCGGGGTCTGTGCCGATGACGCGGTCGACTGAGGCGTCGAAGGCGAGGCGCAGGTGGCGCGGCGAGTCCGCGACGTCGTCGTAGGAGCGCGCGGCCGGCTCTTCCAGGCGCGAGGCGATGGAGGCGCGCGTGGCCGTGATGCGCGCGGACAGCGCGGCGAACTGCTGGTCCCAGATCTCGAGGGTCGACAGGTCGGGGGATTGGCCGCGGCGGATCGAGGCCTGGGCGGCCTTCATGAGCGCCGCACGCTGGCGCGCGACCCGATCGAAGTCGGAGCGCACCGAGGCGTGGATGGGGGAGAGCTGCGTGGCCAGGTCGTCCAAGAAAGATCGGCGCACCGACGGGTCGCCTCGCACGAGGGAGAGATCCTCGGGCGCGAACACGACCGTGCGCACGATGCCCAAAATCTCGCGGGGCCTCACCTGCGCGCGGTTGATGCGCGCCCGGTTTGCTTTGCCGCGCACGATCTCCAGCTCGATGACCTGCTCGCGACCCGAGGCCACGACCCGCGCGCGGATGACGGCGCCACCCGGGGCGGCCTCGGCCTCGTCGATGGGGATGCGCACGAGCGCGCCCTCGGCGCCGACCCTGTGCGACGAGAACGTGGACAGGTAGGCGAGCGCCTCGACGAGGTTCGTCTTTCCCTGGCCGTTCGCGCCCACCAGGACCGTGGGGCCCTCGGGCAGCTCGACGACCCCGTGCTTCCAGGAGCGGAAGTCGTCGAGGGCCAGGTGGGAGACGCGCACGTCAGATGCCGAAGCGGATGGGCATCAGCAGGTAGCGGAACTGCGTGACCTCGCCCTCGTCGGCCTTCTTCTGGCCGGTGATGACGGCCGGCTTCGTGGGGTGGGTGAAGCCGAAGCGCACGTAGTCGGTGTCCAGGACCTGCAGGCCGTCAATGAGGAACTGCGGGTTAAACGCGGTCGAAATGTCGTCGCCGTGCAGGGTCGCCTCAAGGGCCTCGGAGGCCTGGGCGTTGTCGCCCTGGCCGGCCTCGAGGACCAGCTGCCCCTCGGTGAAGGCCAGGCGCACGGAGGTCTTACGCTCGGCGACCAGCGACATGCGCTTGACGGCCTCGAGCAGGGCGTGGCGGTCGACGACGGCCTGGATCGGCGTGGATTCGGGGAAGAGGCGACGCACGGCGGGGTAGTCGCCGTCCATGAGGGTCGAGGTGGTGCGCCGACCCTGGGCGGTGAAGCCGATGAGGGACGAGGCGCCGGGCTGGGACTCGCCGGACAGGCCGACCTCGACCTTGGCACCCGAGGTCATGGACTTGGCGACGTCCTGGAGGATGCGGGCCTTGACCAGGGCGACCTCTTCAATGGAGGTATCGGCGGGCTCCCAATCGAGCTCGCGCATGGCGAGGCGGTAGCGGTCGGTGGCCAGCAGCGTGATCGCCGGGCCGTTGATCTCGATGCGCACGCCCGTCAGCAGGGGCAGCGTGTCGTCGCGTGATGCGGCGATGGACACCTGGGAGACGGCCTGCGACAGGGTCGAGGAGTCGATCGCGCCGACTCCCGTGGGCTGCGCGGGCAGCAGCGGGTACTCGTCGAGGGGCATGACCGCGAGCGTGAAGTGCGAGGAGCCGCAGACCAGGTTCACCTTCTGGCCATCGAGCTCAACGGAGACGGGCTTGGAGGGAAGCGACTTGGAGATGTCGGCGAGCAGACGGCCGGAGACCAGTACCTCGCCGGCCTCGTCGACGGTCGCGGGGATGTGCGAATTGGCGGAGACCTCGTAGTCGAAGGAGGACAGGGTCAGCTCGTCGCCCTCAGCCTTGATGCGCACGCCGGCCAGGATCGGCGAGGCCGGACGCACGGGGAGCGCGCGGGCGGTCCACGACACGGCTTCGGCCAGAACATCGCGGGCGACGGTGAACTTCATAGCTGCCTCCAAAACACAAAACGGATCGGACACTACTTTACCCACAAGTGTGCCCACGTGGGGCAGGAAATTCGCCTCGGGGCCGCCATCGCGCAGCGTCGGCGGCGGCGTTGTTGTGCGGAGGCCTGTGAAAAAATTTTTGTCATTCGATTCTCCCTCCATCATAAGGGTTGTGAGTTCTGTGGAAAACTCCCTTATGCGGCGGAATTTCAATCAAATCACTGTGCTGTCATTCTGGGACGAGGCTGTGGATTCGTCACGTGGTCCTGTGGACGAAGCAAATGACAACATTTTGAGATCCACAGGAGAGCTCTTTTTCTCCACAGCTCGAGCTCGTTCGTCCACCGCCTGTGCACAACTCCTGTGAATTGAGCGCGGGTGCCGACTTATCTCAGCGCCCGCGCGGCTTTCACGACTCTCTGGCCTTCTGCTTGATGCGGTTTGTAAGCTCCGACACGTGGTTGAAGGTCTCGCGCTTTTCCTTCATGAGCTTGGAGATCTTCTTGTTCGCGTGCATGACGGTCGTGTGGTCGCGTCCGAAGGCCTGTCCGATCTTGGGCAGCGACAGGTCGGTAAGCTCACGGCACAGATACATGGCGATCTGGCGGGCCTCGACGACGTTGTGACTGCGTTCCGAGGAGCCCATCTGCTCGATCGTCACGCCGAAGTAGACCGCGCACTGGCTCATGATGAGGCTGACGGTGATCTCGTTGTCGTCCGGGTTGGACACGAAGTCCTTGAGCATCATCTGCGCGAGGTTTAAGTCGATGCGCTCCTGATACAGCGACGCCCACGCGCCGATGCGCACGAGCGCGCCCTCCAGCTCACGAATGTTCGAGGAAATGCGCGAGGCCACGTATTCGAAGACCTCAGGGGTGACCTCGAGGCCCTCGGCGTCCGCCTTCTTATGCAGGATCGCGATGCGGGTTTCCAGGTCCGGCGGCTGGACGTCCACGAGCAGGCCGGAAGAGAAGCGCGAGCGCATGCGGTCCTCGAAGCCCTTGAGCTGTGCCGGGGGCAGGTCCGAGGTCAGCACGATCTGCTTGTTCGCGCTGTGCAGAGCATTAAAGGTATGGAAGAAACCTTCCACCGTCTGCTCCTTGTCGCCGATGAACTGAATATCGTCGATGAGCAAGATGTCGAGCTCGCGGTAGCGGCGGTGGAACGCCTCAACCTGGGAGTTGTCCGTCTTATTGAGGCGAATCGCGTTGATGAACTCGTTCGTGAACTCTTCGGAGTTGACGTAGCGGACCTTCAGGTGGGGCATCATCGACAGCGCGTTGTGGCCGATGGCTTGGAGCAGGTGGGTCTTGCCCAGTCCGGAATCGCCGTAGATAAAGAGGGGATTGAACGCCGTTCCCGGGCTCTCGGAGGCCGCCAGCGCCGCGGCGTGCGCGAAGCGGTTAGAGGGGCCGATCACGAAGGTATCGAAGGTGAACTTTGGGTTCAGGTGCGTCGGCCCGGAGTCGGCGTTCGAGGACACCAGCGCGGGGGAGTGGTGCTCCTCGCGGTGCTCGTGGTCTTCGTTCGACGAGGCCGGGGTGAGCGCGGGCGCAGCAGGCGCGGGTTCGGGAGCGAGTGGTGCGGGCTCTTCCTTTTCTTCCTCTTGCGTGACGACCTCGATGGAGGGATCGACGGTGATCGCGATGCGCACGGTGCGGCCCAGGTGCACGGACAGGGCGGTCGTCAGCTTCGACTGCGCCTTATCTTCAATCCACTGCTTGGTGAAGTCGTTGGGGACGGCGAGGAGGATCGTGCCTTCGATGTCGCCGAGGGGGCGTGCGGAGCGCAGCATCGACGTGGCGACGGGCCCCAATTCGTTGGTGGGGACCGCGTCGAGGGCCGCAGCCCACGCGCGTGTGAGGGAATCCGACTCCACGGCAACCTCCGGTCACAAAAATAGGTGAGTTCCGTCACGACTTATCGGTGATATGCGTGACGCTTGTACATGCATGCAGTGTAGTCTGCGCACATGTTATGCACAGACTGGGGATGAAGCTGTGGAGAACTATCACAGAATCACAGGCCTGTAGTTACAACTTGGGGTCCGCGTCAGCGTGCGGAAAGCCAAAATACACACAGCCTGTGGATAACTTTCGTCATCCACGTTCTGTGGACGGGTCCAATCCACAGCGATTTGCACAGCTGTGGATACTGTGTGTGACGCGGTGGGTAACGCCGCCGCATTGACGTTCGCCCCCAATCCGCTTAGTCTTGGTCTTTGTTTGCGCCCATTTCGGGCGTGCGTCCCCGCTATCGCGCGTGTCGCGTGTCGATAGCCCAACCAATACGAGTGGGAAACCACTCCCCGCCGAGGAGAATTGCCGTGACCACCAAGCGGACCTACCAGCCCAACAACCGTCGTCGTTCGAAGACGCACGGCTTCCGTCTGCGCATGTCGACCCGCGCCGGCCGCGCCATTCTGGCTGCCCGCCGCCGCAAGGGCCGCGCCAAGCTGTCCGCCTGAGACACACCGGTGCTGCCGCGCGCGCACCGCATGGTTGACCCAGCGGATTTCACCGCCGCGATCCGACAGGGAACGCGAGCAGGAGATCCGCTGGTCGTCGTCCACGTCCGAGCCGACGAGGAACGCAACAGTCGCCTCGTCGGTTTCGTCGTACCCAAGCGGGAAATCAAGCGCGCCAACGGACGCAACCGCGTCAAGCGGCAGCTGCGCCACCTCATGCGGGATCGGGTCGCCGATCTTCCAGAAGGAGCACGTGTCGTCGTGAGGGCCTCACGCAAGGCCCTCGGCGTCCCCTCCAAGGAACTCGGCGAGCACCTCGACCGCGTCATGGCGCGAGCCTGGCGCAAGTGGGACGCACGATGAGCGTCGCGGGCCGTGCCCTCGGTGCGCTCGTGTCCGCCCCCATCGTTGCCTACCAGCGCTACATCTCCCCGGCCCTCGGCCCCCGGTGTCGATACGCCCCCAGCTGCTCCACCTACGCGCTCCAAGCGGTCCGTGTCCACGGGCCCATCAAAGGGATCATCCTCGCCTCCTGGCGGCTCCTGCGATGCAACCCCTGGAGCCACGGGGGAGTGGACCACGTCCCAGAGCGTGGACGCTGGAAGCCCGACCCCTGGATCCCACCCGAGGATTGGGCTGGGCACGACAACTGGGAACGCCCCGCCCCCATGGGACTGGACCCGGAACACGACTTGACCGAGTAACCGGCCACGGCCTCGGGAATATTAGGAACAACGACACAGCGGCGCACCCGCGCCACGGCGAAAGCGAAAACTATGTTCGACGCAATCCTCCACCCCTTCGCGTGGGCGATCTCCTACGTGTGGGTTTGGATCCACGACCTCCTCGTGCTGCTCGGAATGTCCTCCGGCTCCGGCATGGCGTGGGTCCTGTCCATCGTGCTGCTCACCATCCTGGTGCGCATCGCCATCATCCCGCTGTTCCTCAAGCAGATCCGCTCCTCGCGCGCCATGCAGGCGATCCAGCCCGAAATGCGCAAGATCCAGGAGAAGTACAAGGGCAAGAAGGACCAGGTCAGCCGTCAGAAGATGATGGAAGAGACGCAGGCCCTCCAGCGCAAGCACAAGGTCTCGCCCTTCGCCTCCTGCCTGCCGATGCTCGTGCAGATGCCCGTCCTCTTCGGCATGTACCGCGCCATCATCGCGGTCTCCTCGATCTCTGCCGGCACCTACACGTACCGCGGAGATTCCACCGACCACCTCGGCCCGCTCACCGAGTCCGTGTCCACCGAGATCGTCAACTCGACCGTCTTCGGCGTCCAGCTCTCACACACGCTGCGCGACTCGTGGGGCCAGCCTGCGATCGTGGCGGTCTTCGTCGCCGCCATCGTCCTGATGGTCGTCCTGCAGTTCGCCTCCATGCGCCTGTCCTTCTCGCGCAACATGCCCGACATGGGCGACAACCCGATGGCCCAGTCGCAGCGCTCCATGATGTACGTGATGCCGCTGATGTTCATCTTCTCCGGCGCGTTCTTCCAGATGGGCGTCGTCATCTACACCGTGACCGCCTCCTTCTGGGCCCTCGCCCAGTCCTTCTGGACCATCAAGGTCATGCCGACCCCCGGCTCCCCGGCCTACGTCGACCTCCTCGCCTCGCGCGAGGCCGCCTACCAGGAGTGGGCCAAGCCCTACTTCCAGAACTACGACCGTGAGCGCGCCGCCCTCGGCAACAGCGCCACCGACCCGCGCGTCGACGAACTCAACGAGCGCACCCTCGCCGAGGTCCGCTCCAAGGCCAAGAAGCAGCGCGTCGCCTCCGACTTCCCCGCCTCCATGTCCACCGGCGAAATCGTCACCGTCTACCGCAACCTGGCCACCCAGAAGTGGACCACCCTGCCCGACGAGCAGTGGATGCACGGCCTCGCCCTCGCCGTCGAAAAGCGCATCGCCAAGCAGGAAGCCTCCGCCCAGCGCGCCGAACTCCAGAAGCAGGTCCGCGAACGCCGCACCCTCGAGCGCGAGGGCGCCAAGTCCTCGTCGAAGGACGCATCCGAGAGCGCCGAGGCCCAGGTCGGCCACGGCTCGCTCAGCGCCGAGGAAATCGAGCGCCGCCGCATCGAGCGCCGCAAGGCCCGCCGCCGCTCCGGAAACAAGCGCTGACCACCACAGATTCACGGTTCTAGGCCCCAGCCGGTAACCTGGACACCAGCAAGACCCCATTCCCCACTACGGAGGACACGTCATGAGTGACGACAACGCAGACAAGCTGACCCGCCTCGAAGAAGAAGGCGAAATCGCCGCCGACTACCTCGAAGAACTGCTCGACATCGCCGACCTCGACGGCGACATCGAAATCGACGTCGAAAACGGCCGCGCCTCGGTCGAAATCGTCGCCGACGACCCCGAAGCCCTCGACCGCCTCGTGGGCGAGGACGGCGAGGTCCTGGACGCCCTCCAGGAGCTCACCCGCCTCGCCGTCCAGACCGAGACCGGCGAGCGCTCGCGCCTCATGCTCGACATCGCCGGCTTCCGCGCAGAGCGCAAGGAAGAACTCCAGGACATCACCCGCGAGGCCATCGCGCGCGTACGCGCCACCGGCGAGGCCGTCAAGCTCGACGCCATGAACCCCTTCGAGCGCAAGGTGTGCCACGACGTGGTCGCCGACGAGGGACTCACCTCCGAGTCCGAGGGCACCGAGCCCCACCGCCGCGTCGTCATCCTCCCCGAGGAATCCAACGGTGAGTGAGAACCCGAACGGGACGGGAAGGGGTCGCCAGGTCGGCGACCCCTTCGTTCCAGAAGAGCCCACGCCTGCCGTCCGCGAGTTCTTCGGACCGGCCTTCGCCGAGGTCGCCGAGTACGCGCGCATGCTCGAGGAGGAGGGCGAGATCCGCGGCCTCCTCGGCCCGCGCGACATGGAGCGCATCTGGTCGCGTCACATCGTCAACTCCGCCGCCGTGCTGGACTTCATGCCGCGCAAGGACGGCCGCCAGGTCCTCGACGTCGGCTCCGGCTCGGGCCTGCCCGGCATCGTGATTGCCGCGTGCCGCCCCGAGCTCGACGTGCACCTGGCCGAGCCCATGGCGCGCCGGGTCGAGTGGCTCATGGATGTCGTGGAGGACCTGGGCCTCGACAACGTCACCATTCACCAGGCGCGCGCCGAGGAGCTGCGCGGCAAGGGCAAGGCCGACGTGGTGACCGCCCGCGCCGTGGCGAACATGAGCAAGCTCGTGCGCATGACGTCCAAGCTCATTGCACCCGGCGGATCGCTCGTGGCCCTCAAGGGCCGTCGCGCTCCGATCGAGGTGGACGAGGCCTCGGCGGAGCTGCGTCGTCATCACCTGCGCGCCGAGATCCACGAGGTGCCCTCCATCATGGAGGACGAGTCCACGTACGTGGTGGTCTGCACGCGCATTAAGTAGCGCGTCCCCACGTGGGGGAGGGGAGCGTCGCGGTGGTTGCTGCGGCGCTTTCCTTATATAGTGACGTGGCGCACAAAAACGTGTCGTTCTGTCAGATCGATTCTTTCGATTGGTAGTTTGTCATGTGGCTGCGCCGCGCTGGGAGAATCGATCCTACAGAAGAGTTTTTACGCTGCTGTCCCGCGTGTCAGTGGGATTGTGTGCACCTGGATGCATCACGGGCTTTTCGTGCTGGAAGTGTGTGCGTCTCCCCGTAAACTAGGGGCAGTATCTAGGAAGGTGTCACGTGAGTACCAACAACACCCCTCTGTCGACTCAGATCGAGCGCAACCTACGCGATCTCGCCATGCTCGAGCGCGCGGCATTCCCGCGTCCCGATCACACTCGCATCATCGCCGTTGCGAACCAGAAGGGCGGCGTGGGTAAGACGACGTCCGCTGTGAACATCGCGGCGGGCCTCGCGATTGGCGGGCTATCGGTGCTCGTCGTCGACGCCGACGCGCAGGGTAACGCGTCCAGCGCGCTCGGCGTTGCGCACCCGGCCGGTACGCCCTCCACGTACGACGTCATCATCGGGGGTGCCAGCGTCGCGGACGTCGTACAGCCGTGCCCCGATGTCGACGGGATCCTCGTCTGCCCGGCAACGATTGACCTGTCCGGAGCCGAGATCGAGCTCGTCGACGTTGATCGGCGCGAGTATCGCTTGCGCGACGCCCTGCGCGAGTACGTCGTCGAACACCCGGAGATCGATATCGTCCTGATTGACTGCCCACCGTCCCTCGGCCTCGTGACCCTGAACGTCATGGTGGCCGCGGACGAGGTCATGATCCCGATCCAGGCGGAGTACTACGCGCTTGAGGGTCTGAGCCAGCTGTGGAACACCGTTGAACGCATCGGCGTCGACCTCAATCCGGGACTGCGCGTCTCGGGCATGCTGCTCACGATGGCAGACAAGCGCACCCGGCTCTCCGAGGAGGTGGAGGGCGAGGTGCGCTCGCACTTCCCCGAGCAGACATTCGAGACTGTCATTCCGCGTTCCGTACGCATTTCAGAGGCTCCGAGCTACGGCCAGACGGTTATCACCTACGACCCGCGCAACGTTGGCGCGATCGCGTATCGCAAGGCCGCGCTCGAGCTGTGTCAGCGCCTTTCTGCAGCTGAATAGCGATTGTTTCACGTGAAACATGCGGAGTTTTCCGCATGTTTCCGCAGCTCGGCACGTATTTGTCACGATGGGTGATCATTGGTGCAACAAAGTGACGAACGACGCTTAGTTGCTGCTCTCATGGCATTGTTTCACGTGAAACAATGAACCGACGCAATTGAAGGAGTATTGCAATGGCGGATGCATCATCGAAGTCTGAGGGCCGTAAGGGCACTCGAAAGCATTCCGGTCTCGGCCGGGGTCTTGGAGCCCTGATTCCTCAGGCTAGTGAGCAGACGCCACATACCGCACCCTCCGCGTCGTCCCGTCCCCTGGACGTCTTCTTCCCCGAAGGTAGCTCCGCCGGCAGGAGGGGAGGATCCGCGAAGGATCTTCTCCAGCCGAAGCGGGCCACTGCCTCGTCGAAGAAGAAGCGCCCCGCGATGCCGTCTGTCGAGGCGGCGGGTGGACGACGCGCTGGTGGCTCTCGCAGCGGCCTTGGCGGTGGAATCAACGGCTCAGATTCCCATCAGGATCCGCAGGGTAAGGCGGCTGATGCGGTTCCGGTTGGTGCCAGCAATGCACATGCTGATCACAATGTTTCACGTGAAACATCCGTCGATCATGAGCTCCTTCCGGTTCCCGGTGCTTCCTTCGCTGAAATTGCGATCGATCAGATCGTTCCCAATACGAAGCAGCCTCGCGAGGTCTTCGATGAGGACGATCTGAAGGAACTGTCAGCCTCCATCAAGGAGGTTGGCGTCCTCCAGCCCGTCGTCGTTCGTAGTATCCCCGCAACGGGCCGCTCCGAGAAACTCCAGGAGTTCCTCGCCGAGAAGCCCGAAGCGCGCTACGAGCTGATCATGGGTGAGCGCCGCCTGCGTGCCTCCGAGCTCGCGGGCGAAACCACGATTCCGGCAATCATCCGAGAGACCGACGACGGAGACCTGCTCCGCGATGCGCTCTTGGAAAACCTCCATCGGGCCCAGCTCAACCCGTTGGAAGAAGCGAGCGCATATCAGCAGCTCATGGCGGATTTCGGGGCGACTCAGGAAGAGCTCGCCAAGCGAATCGCACGCTCGCGCCCGCAGATTGCCAACACCCTGCGCCTGCTCAAGCTACCCCCGTCAGTCCAAAAGAAGGTGGCCGCACAGGTCATCACAGCGGGCCACGCCCGCGCTCTGCTGTCCCTGTCGACGGCAGAGGAGATGGAACGACTGGCTGAGCGAATCGTCGCCGAGGGTCTCTCCGTGCGTACCACCGAAGAGATTGTCCGCCTCGGAAAGGCGAAGGCTACGCCCCGTCCGCGTGCCCGCCAGCAGCGTCCTCTGTCGCCGCTGGGTGAGAGCGTCGTGTCGGCCCTGTCCGACGCGTACGATACGCGCGTGACTATCACCGAGGGGCGTAAAAAGGGTCGGATCGTCATCGAATTCGCGGGATTCGAAGATCTTCAGCGAATTGCAGACCTTATCCTCCACTGATCAAACTTCATATTTCTTTCCGCAGATCAGGCGCAGTATGTTCCCTATACGACATTTCTTGCCCTAATCTTTGGCTGAATTTACGCTTAAACTACTTTTAAGGGTCCGTCGTCGGGCCCTCGCAGTACCAGAAGGAGCGAAAGGCATGAACGCCCAAGGCAGTTCGCGCACCGTGCTTTTCGATGTCGGTGGAGTCCTCGTCGACGCCCATCCGGACCCGCACGCAATCGCTGAGTTGTTCGGCGACGACTCACGAGGCCTCACGTCGCTCGTCGATCAGGCGATGTGGGCCCATCGCGGAGAGTATGACGCGGGTTTGTCCGATCGTGAATTCTGGGATCGTATTGCGGGAGATTGCGGGCAGCCGGAGCCGTCCGGTGCTCTTTTGAAACAGCTCGTGGCCTTGGATGCGTCGCGCATGGCCAAAGCGAACGAGGCCGCGCTTGGCTTGGTGCGTCAGCTGCGCCGCCAGGCAGTGCGTGTTGGCATCCTGTCGAACGCGCCGTATCCGATCGCGAAGGCGATCCGCCGCTCCGAGTGGGGGAGCCTCTTCGACTTCTTCGCCTTCTCGTGTGACCACGGCATCTGCAAGCCGTCTCGAGGCATCTACCGCGATGTGCTCGTGCGCCTTGGCGTGCCCTACGAAGACATCGCGTTCATCGATGACCGTCGAGAGAATGTTCGTGCTGCCGAGTTACTTGGTGTCCGAGGCATCACCTGGAAGGGTGCAGAGGACGCCGAGAAGCGTCTCAAGGAGCTTGGATTCCTTTTCTGAGTGCCGCTGGGTTCGCGAGGTGCACTTTTAGTTGGATCGCTCAGAACGACACAGAGCCGTACAGAGAACGAAAGTTTCATTCAATTGTGTGCTCTCGTCAATGTGCAGCACTACCTTTCACGAATGATCGCCGACGGGCTTAGCCCGCTTGGCGGAAGCAGACAATGTTTCACGTGAAACAACATCGGCCGCGTGCTCAATAGTGCGCGCGAACGTGATACCACCGTGGACTGGGAGCGTACCCTACATGTGCTACGCTAGCGCTGGTAGGGGTCAGAAGGCAGTCCACCCTGTACGCGTCAGCGTCGGACAGCCGCAGCGCCCTACAGTGAGGACATGAGGCAGCCCCTTCGGGCAGCCGGGATGTCCTCACTTTATTTAGCTCGAATTCACCGATTGTGGGCGCCACAATCGGTCGGTGATAGAGCGTGTCCGTCGTTCCATTGTGCGATGGACTGGCGATTGTTTCACGTGAAACATGTGGGCCCGGGAGGATCATCCTCCCGGGCCCACAGTGCGTTGAACGAGTGATTATTCCTCGGTCGGCTCGGCATCTTCGGAGATGATGACGCCGACGCCTTCGTCGTCGATGACGTAGTCGACGCTGTGCACGTCGCGCCCGCCGGCCACGAAATCCACGATGTCGGCGCACAGCTGTGCAAACGACGAGTCGTCGAGGGCATCAGCCGCCTGGGGGAGGAGCGACGTGTCCGTCATGCCGGGAGCGACGTTTGCGTCGATGAACCAGCAGGTGCCATCGTCGTCGACCACGAAGTCCATGCGGGACAGGTCGCGCAGACCCAGCGTCGTGTGGGCCTCGACGGCCGCGGCCTGGAGGTCCGCGAGAAGCTCGTCGGAAAAGCGAGCGGGGACGAAGTACTCAGTCTCGTCCGTGGTGTAGCGTGCGTCGTAGTCGTAGCGGCCGCCATCCGTCGAGATTTCCACCGGGGGCAGCGCCTGCGGGCCGTCCCACAGGTCGACCACGGAGACGGCCACGTCGCGCCCGTCGATGCGCTGCTCGACCATCAGGCGCTGGCCGTAGGCGAAGGCATCCACCATCGCGCGGCGCAGGCTCTTCGCGTCCTTTGCGGTCGAAATACCGAGCGCAGAACCACCGTCCGTCGGCTTAATGACGACGGGGAAGGACACCGAACCCTCGAGCGCGGAGAGGACGTGTGAAGCGCCCAGCTGACGGAAAATCGCCTGCGGCAGCGTCACCCAACCGGGCGTCGCAAGCCCCGCAGAACCGAGGAGAGCCTTCGCAGTCGGCTTGTTTGACGCCAGCATCGCCTGCACCGAGGAGGAGCCCACGAAGGGGATTCCCACGGACTCCAGGAAGGACTGCAGGGAGCCGTCCTCGCCGATCGAACCGTGCACGAGAGGCCACACGACGTCGGGGGAGAAAGACTCAATCGCCTCGGCGAGGGATGCATCAACGTCGGAAATGAGGACCTCGTAGCCGAACTGCGTCAGGATGTTCGCGACGCGACGACCCGAACGAACCGACACGTCACGCTCGTGCGTCAGACCGCCGGCGATAATCAGAACTTTGGTAGCCATGGGGGTATCTCCTCGGGTAACTGTTAGCGGTCGGACCCGGCCCCGGCCTCGTTGCCCGAGGCGGTACCGAACATGTCGACGATTTCCTTCTCCGCGTTGACGACCGTCGAGAGGCGACGCACGCCCTCGCGGATCTCCTCGGGAGTGGGGTAGCAGAACGACAGGCGCATGTGGTTCGAACCCGAACCGTCGTAGTAGAAGGCCGTACCTGACACGTACGCCACCTGTGCGCGCACGGCGCGTGGCAGCATGGCCTTCGCGTCGAGGCCCTCGGGCAGCGTAACCCACGTGTAGAAGCCGCCGTCCGGCACCGTCCACGTGCACGACGGCATGAACTCCTCGAGCGCGGTGAGCATCGCGCGGCAGCGCTCCGCGTACATCGAGCGGAAGGACTTCACCTGGCCGTACCAGTCGTAGTTGCTCAGGTAGTCGGCGATCGCCATCTGGCCGACCATCGACGGGCACAGGATCGCCGACTCGAGCGCCAGGACCAGCTTCGCGCGGATCGCGTGCGGCGCGTACGCCCAGCCGATGCGGAAACCGGGGGCGAACATCTTCGAGAACGAACCCAGGTAGACGACGCCCTCGGGGCTGTACGAGGCAATGGCCGGCAGCGGGTCGCTGTGGAAGCCGAGCAGGCCGTAGGGGTTGTCTTCGACGATCAGGACGTGCTCACGCAGACAGATCTCGGCGATGATTGGGCGGCGCTCAGCGGAGAGCGTGACGCCCGCGGGGTTGTGGTAGTTCGGAATGATGTAGATGAACTTGATCGTGCGGCCCGAGGCGCGCACGCTGCGGATCGTCTCTTCCAGGGCCTCGGGAATGATGCCGTGCTCGTCCATCGGTACGTGCACGATGTCGGCCTGGCGCGCGCGGAACACGCCCAGCGCGCCCACGTACGAGGGGGCCTCGGCGAGGATGACGTCGCCCGGGTTCACGAAGAGCTCGGTGACGAGGTCGAGCGCCTGCTGGCTACCCGTCGTCACCACGACGTCGTCCGGGTCGGCACCGACGATACCGTCGTAGCCCATGACCTCGGTGATGCGCTCGCGCAGCACCTCCCAGCCCTGGCCGCTGCCGTACTGCATGGCCTGCGCGCCATGGTTGCGCACCAGCTTCTCCGCGGACGCCGCCAGCTTATCGAGGGGCAGGTCCTTCAGGTTCGGCATACCGCCTGCGAGGGAGACGACCTCGGGACGCGACACGACGGAGAAGAGAGCTCGAATCTCGGATGCGCGCAGGTTGTGAGCGCGGTCCGCGTAGACGTCGTACCAGGGGTCGAGGCGGTTTCCCTGCGCGGGGGTCCGGCCGGACGAGGCCGGGGTGCCGCCATTGGTCGAAGGCTGAGTCAAGGCATGCCATCCTTTGCATGAAGTCTTGCGTGAACTTACGTATAACCGTATAGGTCAAGTGTGCCACCTTCCGGGCGATACGGGGTAACGGGGCCGGTGGATGGGCAGATGTTTCACGTGAAACATCAGGGCTCGATGCATGCGTAGGGGAGGACGAGCAGACCATCGTCGCGCTGGTAGGCGAACTCTCCGTGGCCCACGATGAAACCAAGGAAGGAAGGCTCGGAAGTTTGAGCCATAGGGTTACCGGTCACGAGCGTACGGAACTTGTGGAGGCGTTCCACGGCACGATCAGTAATTCCCATCGACGATAGTTTGACCTCGAACGCACCCCAGCGTCCGTCAGCGAGTTCGATGATGAAGTCGACCTCGAGACCTTTGTCGTCACGGTAATAAGCGATGGAGTTTCCGACACCAGGAAGTGTGTCGATGAACGTGAGGAGATCACGGCAGACAAGAGTCTCAAACAAGCCGCCGAGAGTTTGAGTATCACGTAGCAATTTGCTGGGAGATAGACCAAGCATGGCAGCAGGCAGCGAGGGATCGACGAAGTAGCGCTTGGGTTTGATGCGCACACGTTTCTTCCCTCGAGCTGCGGGCTCCCAACCAGACACATCTTCAAGGAGGTACATGGCGTGGAGATCGTCAAGGTATGCCTTGATTGTATGGCGTGACTTGTCTTCTCCTTCACTGCCCATATCCTTCGACAGCGTGCTCATTGTCGGAGCTTGTGCAAGATTCATACTGAGAGCGCGTAAGAGAGACTGTGTAGTATCTGGAGATCGGCGTAGTTGAGGCATATTTACCTCGATGAGGTTGCGTAGGTACTGTGCGGGAGTTTCTAACGCGTCTTCGTCATCAAGATCAAGAATCGATGGCCATCCTCCTCGGCAGCACCAACGCGCGATGCTTTCGATTGAGCTGTCGCATCGTTGCGACGTCATCCCCTCGTCATCAAAAAGACCGAGGAGGCTCACGCCGCCGGGAGTTGCTCCGGCCTCGTATGAGGTCATAGGCCGCATGTGAACGCGCGCAATACGCCCCGCACCGCTGTGCCTGATTGTTTCGATATCGTGAGGAGCGGAGGACCCTGTGAGGATGAACTGCCCTCGTGTACCCGCGGAGGAATCGATACGAGAACGAACCATATCCCAGATCTGAGGCACCTCTTGCCACTCATCAATGAGGTGTGGATGCTTGCCAGAGAGTACGAGATCGGGAGACGTCTGAGCTGCTCGAAGAGTTGCTGGGTCAGTCAGAGAGTCGGCGCTGTTGGCGTGTGCAAGTGAGGTCCAGGTCTTTCCACACCATTTAGGCCCGGCGATTTCAACAGCGCCGAAGGATCGCAGTAGTTGGTCGATACGCCGGTCGATTGCTCGAGGGCGATAGTTCTCCGGACGTACAGCCTGCACCTGAATCTCCTATGATCAGCGAATATGTAGACCATTATACATTTTCCACCGATTTCATTATACATTTTCCACCCAAACGACTAGACATTTTCCACCCTTATTAGTGCCACGCCCACCGGCACCACGGCCAGGCCCAGCAACGCTGGAGGGCCTCGTGGTGTCCTGGGAATCGACGTAACCCCGTAGTCATTCGTTGGTCGAGAGCGCAGTGGGGGAGTGGTGATGCTTGCCCGTGAGGGTATGCAAAAAGTCCGCAGCCCTCGCGGGTCTGCGGACTTGCGTGGAACTCCGGCCGAGCCGGAATTCGCTCAGTGGCGGTCGGCCTTCACCAGGTGCTTGGCGTCGGCGAGCTCGTTGAGCTGATCGATGTGAGCCTGGGCAACCATGACGTCGATGGTCGAGAACATGAGTGAACTCCTCGTGGAATCGTATGTTGTGTTGATTCCCTGTTTGACGAGGCCGGGGATCGCCCGGCGGTCTCGTATGTGGAGCGTGCCAACGCGGGTGGCGTCGGCGCGACCCTGCGTTTCAAACAAGAAAAGCACCTAACCAGCTTGGCAGCTTCGTCAGGCGCTTGATGGTTATAGTTTATCCCTGCCAAAATGTGCATTCAACCGATCGGACAGTAATTTAGATCGCACCAAAAACCAAGTAATTGCAAAGCAAAGTGGCTGCGTACACACGATCTGAACGAGCGTGAGCAGGCCGTCACAATTGGTGCGCATCATCGGCTTCGCTCGTGCATTGATGGCGAAGTTTTAGAAGTTCGATGCCGGTCCGTGTGAGTTCGTCAGTCGACGGGTGAGGTCCTGACCGGGGGTATGGATGTTCGGCGTAGATCGTGCGGGTGAGGTGAGTAGTGTCCCGCATAGTGGTGTAACCGTGTGGTGGTCGGCCCGTTTGATATGGGTGCGGTCACCGTGTGATCCTTCGAGAAAGTTTCCTACTTCTGACTCGAAACGATTTGGAGGCACAACGATGACCGCTCCTCATATTATCGACCCTGCTGGCCTGCTTGGCGAGGCGTTGTCCCAGGCGTCCCCGGATTTGATGCGTTCCCTGCTCCAGCACGTGATTAACGCGTTGTTATCAGCGGACGCTGACACCGTGTGCGGGGCCCAGTGGGGCCAACAAGACCCGCAGCGTCAGACCAGGCGCAATGGGTATCGCTACCGGCCCCTGGACACCAGGGTCGGCACCATTGACGTGGCGATCCCCAAGCTGCGCTCAGGAACCTACTTTCCACAGTGGCTGCTCCAGCGCCGTAAACGCTCCGAAAGCGGACTATAGGTCACGAACGTGGTGCTTAAGTTCCGGGTTTAGGTTGGGATTGCGGGCGAAAGTCGCTGTTATTTAGGTTCGGGCGGTTAATCGCGCAGCTTCCTTGACTTTCTGGGGTGATCGTGTAGTGGGTGAGAACACGATCGAATCGTGCTCGGCGTTGCCCGGTGTGCGCTGT
>NZ_JAPWAD010000032.1:0-17662 GCF_041432695.1 Pauljensenia sp. 27098_8_83
CTTGCCCAGGCCCGTGATCGTGATGATGTTGAGCAGGCCGGCCGCAGCGGACAGCAGGTTCCAATACCCACCAATCGTGCGGAAGCCCGTCTCCGGGTCGATCCCGACGTGGCGGGCGGCCAGGTTGGCGGCAACCTCCTGGTACCACTGCTGGGAATGCAGCTCGGCGCTCACTCCCCTGGCCTCGGGCAAGCCTGCGATCATGTCGATCGTGTGCGCGTCGTTCACGCCCTTCAGGCACTGCCAGTCGGCACCGCACGCGTAGTACGAATCCGCGTTGAAGTAGATCGTCAGGTCGCGGATGTTCGCCTCCATGATGTTGACGGCCAGGCCGATCCACAGGGCCACACCCAGCCAGATCGCGTACTTATGCGCCTTGACCGGGTTGCGCTTCGCGTACACCAGCACCGTGCCCGTCATGGTGGCGGTGAGGATCATGATCGCGTACTTGCCGAACGGGAACCATCCCACCATCGGCGTCCCGTGGATCCACGCGTAGGGCATGAGGGCGATGCCGCCGACGGTCCACACGGCAAAGATCGTCCAGTTCCACCGGCGGTTAATCTCCGCGACGGCGATCTGGGCGGCGAGCACCAGCAGCCAGATGAGATAGACCTTGGGAGTCCCAAGCTCCCACAGGAAAAGCGAGTCCACGGCATTCTCCTTCGAACGCACAACCGGGCTAATAGTTGTCGGCTATCATAATCCGAAACACTAACCTAGTGTGCGGGGTTCACCGTCGAATCCCCATCGTTCCGGGGCTCCCCACGGGCCAGCGCCAGCGCGGGCGCCCCTCGTCAATTCCTCAAGGAGGAGGACCCATGACACGCCTACCCCGTCGTACCCTCTGCACCGCCGGCCTCGCCGGAACCACCGCGCTCCTGGGGGGCATGTACGCCTTCAGCCAGCTGAGCGGCAAGGCCACGCCCGAGGAGCAGGCCTGGCACTACCCGGGCGACGACCTCATCGACGCCAACTACGACAACGGCTACTCCTCGACCTACGCGATCACGATCGACGCGCCCGCCTACGCGGTGTGGCGGCTCTTCAAGCAGATCGGCGCGGAAAAGTCCGGATCCTTCTCCTCGGAGTTCCTCGAGCGCGTCTTCGCGCGCCTGCCCTTCTTCAACTCCTACGAGATCCAGGAGGAGTTCCAGCAGCCCGACTCGATGGTGCCCGGCGACATCGCGGCCTTCGACTTCCACGGCATGTCAATGGAGTGGGCGGACGTCGTGCCCGGCAAGTACATGGTCCAGTGGGTCGACACGAAGAACCCACCCAAAGCGCCCGGCTCCTACGCGTTCCGCTTCCCCGGGATGACACACTTCGCGGCCGCCTGGTGCTTCTACATGGTGCCCCTGTCGGGAGGGCGCACGCGCCTGATCAACCACTGGCGCATCGGCTACGAGCCCGCCTCCCCCGCCATGAAGGCCCTGAACTGGGTGAAC
The DNA here is from genome assembly GCF_041432695.1 of Pauljensenia sp. 27098_8_83. NCBI lineage: Bacteria > Bacillati > Actinomycetota > Actinomycetes > Actinomycetales > Actinomycetaceae > Pauljensenia > Pauljensenia sp. 27098_8_83. Next base: position 1,449 of record NZ_JAPWAD010000032.1, read on the forward strand.
ATCGAGTTCATCGGCGGGTGCATGACCCACCTGCAAAACCTCTACGTCAAGCGCGTCCTCGAGTTCAAGAAGAAGCAGCACCTGACGGGCCGCTTCATGCGCGGCATGCTGGGCGGACGCTTCTTCAACTCGGGCACGCCCGCGGGCCGATACGACGGAACTCCCCTGTTCGACGAGACCTTCACCCAGTGGTTCCGCTACGGACGGTCCGCCCCGGCCGTCGCCGAGATCCGCCCGCCCGTCACCGACGACCCGTCGTGGCCGCCGACCGGCGCGGACAGCCCGTGGGCGGGCGAGGTCGACGCCTCCTACTTCGACGGCTGGCGTGAGCCGACCTTCTCCTGGGAGGAGCAGATCCGCCAGAAGATGGAACGCACCTACCTGCCCAATTGGGGGAAGGAGCAGCGCTGATGGGTGCCATCACTCCCCCGGACTACCCGACGCTCTTTTTCTTCGAGGTCGGTCAGTGGTGGGACTACGCGATGCTCCTCCTCGTCGTCGCGCTCCTCGCTGGCGCAGCGTGGCTGGCCCAGCGCAACATGTGGGTGGTCCTTGCGCTCTTCGTGGTCGTGCCCATCGCGCTAACGATCTTCTGGTGGCCGCACTCGACTGCGGGGACGGCCTCGGCGGGCTGGTTCCCGATCGTGAAACAGTACTCGGCGCTGGCGGGGTCCCTGTGCCTCGTCGCCCTGCAGGTCTTCCCCAAGCTGCGCCACAACCGCTGGTACCTCATCATCCCGCCCGCGATCCTCGCGGTGAACATCGCCGAGGCCGTGGTGCGCGACTTCCAGTGCTACGGGATTCACGGGGTGGATCCCGCCCAGGGGATGGTCACGTGGGGCGGGCCGTGGAACATCATGAACGGCATTGCCGGCATCCTGAACCTGCTCGCGATCTCCGGGTGGGTCGGGATCTTCGTATCCAAGGGTAAGGAGCGCGCCCTCATCTGGGGCGACCTGACGATCGGGTGGATCATCGCCTACGACCTGTGGAACCTCACCTACGTGTACAACTGCCTGGCGGACCGGGCGTGGTACTCGGGCGTGGCGCTGTTGGCCTCGTGCACGCTCCCGGCTCTCATGAAGGTTGGGCGAGGCGCGTGGATCCAGTACCGCGCGTACACGCTCACGCTGTGGTCGGGAGTCGTGCTCACGTTCCCGCACTTCATGCACGATTCGATGTTCGCCCACCGCAGCGCCCACAACCCCTGGGCGATGCTCATCCTCTCGGCCGCCGCCCTGGTGGCCAACGTGTGGGTGTTCGCTGCGCACGTGCGCACAATCGTCTCCAAGCGGCGCAACCCACTCACGCAGGAGGTCCACGCCGACGAGGCCACCTACGCCTCGTGGGTCCGCGACCTCGCGTCCGAGGAGGACAAGGAGCTCATCGCCGCGCGCCTGGGCACGACGCCGGACAAAGCGGGCTTCACACCCGCGGGCAAGGGGTAACAGAGCGGCACTGTTGCGCGGCTGTCCTCCGATCGCCCCCTGTGCAGGTCGGAGGGCAGCCACGTTCGTTGAAGGCATTCGCGCGCCACGAGCTCCGAGAACGGGGCTATCGAAGTTCCTCCAGAAACTGTGGACGTGCCTTCATCGCATGAATGAGGAGTTCGCCGCCACTGTCAAAAATCAAGACGACCATTTCCAGAACGCGTCCAGATTGGTCGATGCCAACCACGAGCCAGCACCCTGGATCGTTCTCATCATCGAGGGGCCGCGAGTTCAAGGCGTGCTCGTAAGCATATCGGACTGCTTCATCAGTAAGCCGGTCACGCACGAAATGTTTGCGCGCGCTGGCGTGGAGATTAAGCGACATGGGTCCACTCGCGCACGGCTGCGCGTATCGCGTCGGAACGACTATCGATCCCCTCGCGGGCAGCACGTTCCATAAGGGCGTTGAGAGTCTGCGCATCCAAACGCACTGTGACGGCTGCCCCTGGCCCCTTCCCCACCGGAGGGCGGCCGGGACGCGGAGGCGGCAGCTTGGTCAGGTCATAGCCGCGCTCAGCCTCATCAGCCCACGCTTGAATCTGCTCGTCACTAACGAACTTTCCATGAAGAAGACGCTCACTCATACAAATATCGTATACGAAATTCACACCACGCATGGCGACCACCCCATAACATCTTCTTCACTCATTGACGAGGCCGGGGCTGGGTCGCGTGGTCGCGCGCACACTTGTGCGGCCGGAGTGGAAGAACGTGCATGGTGATTACTACGTATTCTTGATGTTTCATGTCAGTTCTGCGCGTACCCTGAAACGGTAGGGCGCGCCTCCAAGGGTGGGGAGCGCCGCAGGGCACCTCACCGTGGAGGTTGAGAGATCATGATGGTTCCGCCGCTGTCTGAGCGTCCCGTGACCGAGGAGGACGAGGAGCGCTTCCGCGAGGAATGCGCCCCGCGCAGGTACACGCTGCGGCGCAGATGGGCCGAGCACCGGGCCGAGGCCAAAGCGCGGCGCCCCAAGGGAGCCCGGGCGCGCGCCCAGGCCTGGCTGCACGTCGAACCCTTCTACTGGGTGATGCGTGTCGTCTACGTGTGTCTCGCCGCAGGCGCCGTCTTCGCCGTCTACATCAACGGGGTCGCCGAAGGCTGGTGGCACGCCTGGGGTGAAAAACCCAGCGTCGCAGCCACAGCCCCTACCACGCAGCCCGCGCCCGCACCATCACTGTCGAGCGAGGCGGCCATGTCGGGCGGCTATCAGATCGGCCCAGATGGAGTCCTCGTGCGCCCCGCCCAATACGCGGCGGACACCTACACGAAACCCGAACTCCCCGCCGAAGCCACAGAAAATACCGAACGAGGCGCAGAAGCAGCCGCAGAACACTACCTCGCACTCCTGATTTATTCTTGGAATACTGGCGACACTCAGCCACTAGCCGATATGTCTGACCCATCATCGAACTTTGCAAAGAACCACATTGCCAACACTCAAGAAATGTATACAAATGGCTGGTCATATGGAAACTCAGTAACAGTACAGGAGGTGCTTCGTCTTGAAGCAGTTTCATCGCAAGATGGAACGATTCCACCAAATACCGTCGGAGTTCGCTTTCGCGTCAGCGCAAATAATGGAACAAGGTGCAAGGGGCAGAGCATTATTGTTGACGATTCCGAACACAGTTCAACAATTACCTTATTCATGACATGGAAAGATAACCGCTGGACAGAGGTACAAGGAAGCGCCACAGATCATGATGACGAATAAATTACGTATTTTCCTAGCAATCACCTCCACTTCATCTTCTTTACTAATTTTAAATTGCCTACCTGCGATAGCCCTCGCACCAAGTTCGGGTTTTGACGCCAACGGAATCGATAGGGATGTCAACACTGATATGTGGGAGGACGAGAACGAAGATAATCCTGGCACAGTAGGAAGCCCCTCTCGACCATCAGAAGATGACACGGGTTCACCTCGAGCGACTGAACCAACGACTACGAACAGCGTTTTGGACTTTGCGTTTGGCTACCATTGTGAACACCCAGTTTCCTACGATTCGGGTCATATGATGTTCCCAACCTACTGGAGATGCGACGATCCTCCTCCGTCCGCAGAAACGCCATCAGATCCTCCTTCAACCCAGAAGATTCTGCGTCACGCTGCTGCCACCATTCACGCGGATGGCGCAGGGATCTACAAGCAGCCCCCACACGTCTCGTACACGAACAAGTACATTCCCACGCTCGTGTCGGTCACCAACCCGACCCAGACTCACGTCATCAACCTATTGGGACACGACATCACCATCACGCTGAAAGCCACCAACTACGAATGGGACTGGGGCGACGGCACCCCACACACCATCACCGCCTACCACGGAATGGCCTTCGAGAAGGGCATGGACCCCAACAAGGACCCCAGGCTCATCCGCCACTACTACACCCCACCCAACGGCTGGCGCTCACGCTTCGACGGCCCCTACCCCGACGCCACCCGCACCATCACGCTCACCACCACCTGGGCAGGTACAGCCACCAACCCCTTCACCGGAGAAACACAAACCATCAACGGCCTGGTCACCACCAAAGAAACAACAGGCCCCTTCCCCCTGGGCCACCTCACCGTCTCCAACACCGACACCTGGGAAGAAAAACAAGGACACTAAAACAGAACAACCACACACCACCGCGCACCACGGCACGCAACGCACAGAAAGCAACGCAGCGGGGCCGCGCACGAGAAATCGTGCGCGGCCCCAGGACGCTCAACCGGAGAAGGAACCCCGGCCTCGTGACGCCTACTCCTGGAGGCGACCCGACTGATCGAACACGTAGCGCGTGCCGTCAATCCAGCGCGCCCCGGTCACCATCGCCCCGGAGGAGGACAGGTAGTACCAGGAGCCGCCGTCCTTCACCCAGCCGACGCTCATCGCGCCGGAGGGGGCGAAGAAATACCAGGAGGAGCCGACGCGCGCCCAGCCCGTGGCCATCGCGCCGGAGTCAGCCAGGTAGTACCAGGTGGAACCCTCGCGCATCCAGCCGGTGCGCATGGCACCCGAGGACGCCAGGTAGTACCAGGTGTCGCGCACCTTGGTCCACCCGCTGGCCATCTCTCCACTGATGGGATCCAGGTAGTACCAGGTCCCGTGCACCTTCACCCAGCCCGCAGCCTGGCCGCCGGAGGGACCGTAGTAGAACCAGTGGCCGCCCTCGCTGACCCAGCCGGTCACCATGTAGCCGCGCGCGTCGAAGCGGTAGATCGCCCCATCAATGCGCAGCTGCGTCGAGGTCGGGTACGTGCCGTCCTCGTAGCGCCACCACCAGCCAAACGCGCCGGAGACCCAGCGGCCCGAGCGGGCCTCGTCGGGGCCGACCTGGTCGGGGCTGACGGTGAAGGAAACCTGGAGGGTCGCGTCGTCATCGGCGCGCGCGTCGTTGTTGCGGCCCATGGCTTCAACCGTCACCGTCGCGGCGCCCGCGAAGCGTCCCGTGCCCTTCGGGTGGGACACGTCCACGCCGTCGGCCTGCAGCGTCACCGAGTTGCCCTCGAACGCGCCGTTGCCCACACCGGTCGCGACTTCACGCTCACCCACGAGGAGGCGCGCCGAGGTCACGGGACCGGTGACGGTCACCCGGATGGAGACGCGCCCGGAGACGCTCGCCCCCGCGAGCGGCTGCCACGTGGTGCCGTCGGTCGAGTACTCGACGCTGCCAATGACGGGCTTCGCTTGGTCCTTCAGCACCGCGTCCAGGGCGTTGGGCAGGCCCGCACCCCGGTACTCGTGGCCCTCCATGGGCTTCAGGCGGTTCCAGTTCGCCGGGTCGCCCGCCTGCTTCTTCGCCAGGGCAATGATCTGCTCGGCATTCATCTCCGGGTGGACCTGGCGCAGCGTCGCGATGACGGCGGCCGCCAGGGGCGATGCCTGCGAGGTGCCGTACAGGTTGCCGTAGGCCTTGCCATACCAGCTCGTCAGCGGCGCGTAGATCTTCGCGCCGGGGGCGGCGAAGTCGATACTGTTCGCACCCCAGTTCGACCAGGACGTCGGCTCAAGCACGCCGGTGGCGGGGTCGGCACCCTCGGGCAGCTGCAGGGCGGACACGGCGAGCGTGCCGCGCAGCATCGACGGCATGTAGACGCCGCCCTTCACGTCGCGCTCATACGCGCCCCAGGTGTCGCCCGGCGACGAATCGTCGGTGGCAGGCGGGTTATCCAGGTCCGTCGTCCAGTTGCCGGCGGCCACCACGTTGATGACATCCTTCGAGGTCGCGTAGTCGACCGCGCGCTGCACGGCCTCCAGGCCGGCGGCCTGCTCGGGGTCGTTCGGCATCCAGTACTTCCACGGGTTGACGTAGTACGAGCCGTTGGTGACGGAAATGCCGTGGTCGGCGGCCCACACGAAGCCGCACGCGATGTACTCGGGGTAGAAGAAACCACCATTGCGCGAGGCCACGTTGATCGCGGCGATGCGCAGGGTCGGGTTCACGCCATCCACGCCCACGCCGTCGTGCTTCGCGGCGATCGATCCGGCCACGTGCGTGCCGTGGGTGGCGTCGTCCCAGCGCCACGCGGCGGGGTCGCGGTTGGGCACGCCGTTGACGTTGCAGGCCACGGACTTGTCATAGTCGACCTGTCCGGCCAGGTCCGGCACGGTATCGTCCACGGACTGGTCCATGATGCCCACCGTCACGGGGGCGCGCATGACGTCCACGTCCTGCGCCTCGAGGGCGTGCAGGGCCTGGAGGTGCCATCCGTTGCTCGTCTGTGGGTCAGGGGTCAGGGTCGCGTCTTGATCGCTCTGAGCTCCCTGAGCCCCCTGCGCTCCCTCGGAGCGAGGTGCGGCCGCGAGCGCAGCGTCCGCCGCGACTCGGGTCTCGTAGGGAACGGGGACCACGGCCTCGTTGCCACCGACGGGTGCCTGGCGGGTCGGGCCGATCGAGTCGTAGCTGATGCCTTCCTTCACGAGCGCGGCGCCCAGGTCGGGCGAGAAGGTGGGCGAGGCGGCCTGCACGAAGAACGTGCCGAAGGCCGGGTACTGGGACAGGACCAGGCCGCCCAGGAACGAGGCCTGGGCCGCGGCGCGCTGGAAGGTGGCGTTATCGGTGCCCTTGGGCAGGTTGACCGCGTAGTTGGCGGGCAGCTGCTCGGTGGCACGTGCGGGGGCGGTGATGCCAGCCTTGGCGGGGCCAGCGGGCGCGGGCGTCGTGTCGGGCGCGGGCGTCGGCTGCGCCACGGCGTTCGGGTCGCGCGAGACGGTGAAGACGGCCTCGCGGCCCGTGTCGTCGTCGGCCTGGCGGTCGAAGTTGATGCCGGTGGCGCTGACCTGGACGCGAGCGGTCACCGAGTCGGTGCCCTCGGGCAGGAGTGAGGAGAGGTCAACGTTTTCAGCGGACACGCCGACGGCTGAGTCACCGTACTTGCCCGAACCGTCGCGGTCGACGCTGGTCAGGGAGGCGACATCCATGTGCAGGTGACTGATCGGCGCGTTGGCCTCGGCGTAGAAGGTGACGGGGCCAGCGGGCAGGGTCGCTCCATCCAGGTCCTTCCATTCACCCTTGCCGACCCGGTACTGGAGGGTCGTGACGGTGGGCTGGGGCTGGTCGCGACGCATGGTGGTCAGCGTGTTGATGAAGCCGTAGCCTCGGTATTCCTTGCCGTCCTCGGGCTCCTGCAGGCGCGTGTATTCCATGGCGGCCTGCTTGCGCATAAGGTCGGTGACCTGCTTGCCCTGGAAGTCGGGGTGAATCGACTTAATGAGCGCGGCGATGCCCGTCAGGTGGGGTGCGGCCATCGAGGTGCCGCTGGTCTTGGCGTAGCCGGACGGGAAGATCGACGTGGGCACGGTCGAGTAAATGTCCTCGCCCGGCGCGGTGAAGTCGACGCTCTTTCCGTAGTTGGAGAAGTCGGCGCGCTTGAGGTTCGACCATTCGGGCTTGGTCTCGACGTCGGTGCGCGTGGCGGCGCTGACCTGGCTGACGCCCTCGACCATGGCGGGGACCTTCACGCCGCCGGTGACGGGGCGATCCTTGATCGGGGTGTCGAGGTCGGTCGGCGACCCGCTGTCGGTCGTGACGTTGTCGTTGTCCATGCCGTCGTTGCCCGCCGAGGCGATGACAGCCAGACCCTTGCCCTGCACGTAGGCGATGGCGCGGGTCGCTGCCTCGAGGCCTGCGGCCTGCTCGGGGTCGCTGGGGCTCCAGTAGACCCACGGATCCATCGAGTAGGAGTTATTGACGATGTCGACACCGTGGCTGGCGGCCCACATGAAGCCGCAGGTCACGTACTCGGGGTACATGAGCTGCTCGCTGTTCGCGGCCTTGATGGACACGAGGGTCGAGGTCGGGGCGATGCCATCGATGCCGATGCCGTTGTGGTTGGCGGCAATGATGCCGGCGACGTGCGTGCCGTGGAAGTAGTCGTCACGCCAGGAACCGTAGGCCTGGGAGGCGATGCCGTTGTGCGCGCAAGAAACAGACCGGGAGGTGTCGACGCGCCCCACGAGGTCGGGGTGCGTGTCGTCGATACCCGTGTCGATGACGCCGACGGTGACGGGCGCGTGCGCGATCGGCACGGCGGCCGCGTCGGCAGCGCTCATCGCCTGAGCACCCCAGTTGACGACCTCCTCGGGCGTATCAGCCTCGGTCGCACTCTCACCGCGCAGGGAAGCCGGGCCACCCGACTGGGCTCCGGACTGGGCCCCCGACTGGCTTCCGGACTGCGCGGGGTCCGCGCCCCCGGACTGCGGTCCGGGCTGCGGGTCGGGGGCGGCCTGACGTTCCGCTTCGGGCACGGCGGCCACGCGCGTCGGCCCCACCGAATGCACCGAAATGCCGGCCTTCGCCAGGGCTTGGGCCAGGTCCGGGGCGAACGAGGCCGACTCGCTTTGAGCGAAGAACGTCCCCAGCTCCGGGTAGGAGGCCAGCGTGACGCCCCCCGCGGTAGCGACCAGCGAGGTCGCGCGCGCGAGATCTTCGGCGCTGGCCTGCGGGCTCAGGTTAATCGCGTAGTTCATCAGGCCGGCGCTCGCGCGGGCGGGCGCGATGAGGCCGGTGTGGTCGTCAGCCCGGGTGGGTGGGGCGGTCGCTGTGGCCACGCCCATGGACAGGGCGAGGGCAGCGACGAGCCCGATGCGTGCAACATTGCGGCGCATGGTTCCTCGACTTTCGGTTGTGGGTCTGGCGAGTACGGCAATGTACTCATCAGAACTATCATGCTTTAGTTTGTCACTCGCCACAATTTAGCGCTGCTTAACTCCGCCAACACCTCGATAAATGACGAGAAATTCGGGTAATCATTCCCCCGCTTACCTTCGCACGGAAGGCGTGACAATAGCACCCCGGCCTCGGGACAAGGCTGCTCCAGGGCCATGATAAGACGGTGGGGGCGGGCACCCGCAGATGCCCGCCCCCACCGCGACGATTTACCACCGCCGGTTAGCGCATGCGCCCGTCCGGCCCGAAGGTGTAGGCCACGCCGTTCACCTGCTGGCTACCGGTGACCATCGCACCCGTCGCGGGATCCAAGTAGTACCAGGAGCCGCCCTCATGCAGCCAGCCGATCGCCATCGCGCCGGAGGGCGTGAGGTAGTACCAGGCGCCATCGAGGTAGGCCCAGCCGGTCACCATCGCACCCGACGCTCCCAGGTAGTACCACGTGCCACTGACGAACACCCACCCCGTCGCCATCACGCCCGAGGCGGGATCCAGGTAGTACCAGGTGCCGTTCACGTTGGCCCAGCCTGCCACCTGCGCGCCCGAAGCACCGTGGTAGAACCACTGACCACCCTCAAGGGCCCATCCGGTCACCATGTAGCCGCGCGCGTCGAAACGGTAGGTCGCCCCGTCGATCTGAGCGCTCATCGACGCCGGGTAGCTGCCATCCTCGTAGCGGTACCACCAGCCAACCGCGTCCTTCACCCACGCGCCAGCCTTGGCCTCGTCAATCTGATCCACGCCGGACGTCACCGCATCGAGCGCATCAAGGAAGCCGTAACCGCGGTACTCCCTGCCGTCGATGGGCGCGTTGAGGCGCCCGTAATTGGCCGCCGCCTGCTTCTTCATGAGGTCGATGACCTGCGCGCCGGACAGCTCAGGGTGCACCGACTTGATGAGGGCCGCGATGCCCGACACGTGCGGCGTCGCCATGGACGTGCCGTCGGCGACGGCGAAACCGCTCGGGTAGAACAGCAGGGGAACCGTGGAGTAAATCTGGTCGCCCGGAGCGGCAAAATCGATCGTGTTGCCGTAGTTAGAGAACTCGGCGCGACCGAGGGACAGTCCGGGCTTCACGTTGTACGCCTGACCAACCGCGCTCACCTGCGCGACACCATCAAGCATGGAGGGAACGCGGATACCGCCATTCACGGCCCTGTTCTTCGTCGGCGTGGGCACGTCGGTCGGGGATCCGTTATCGATCGTCGGATTGTCAATGTCGACGCCCTCGTTACCGGCCGCCGCGATCACGGCCAAACCTTTACCCTGCGCGTACTTGATCGACCGCGTGGCCGCCTCGAGGCCCGCCGCCTGCTCGGGATCAGTCGGGCTCCAATAGACCCACGGATCCATCGAGTAGGAGTTGTTCACGACGTCCACCCCATGGCTCGCCGCCCACATGAACGCACACGTCACGTACTCGGGGTAGATGAGGCGATTGTCGTTCGTCGCCTCAATGGCAACAATGCTCGCCTCCGGAGCAATACCATCAATGCCGATATCGTTGTGATTGGCCGCAATAATGCCCGCGACATGCGTGCCGTGATAGAACTCGTCACGCCACCCATAGAAGTCCTGCGTGGCAACACCATTGACCGAACACTTCACGGAACGCGACGTATCAACGCGCCCCTCCAGGTCCGGATGAGTGTCCTCAACGCCGGAATCAACGACGGCGACGGTCACCGGGGCACGCTTGACGTTCACGGCCTCGGCCTCGCGCGCATGCATGGCGACCGCACCCCAGTTGAAAACCTCCTCGTTTGCACCAGCGGGGGCGGCGCTCGCACTCTCCTCACGCATGGAGGTCAGCCCGCCTGCCGCGCCGGACTGCGGGGCCTCATCCTTCTTGTCTGTGGGCAACTCGACGCGCTCGTAGTACAGGACGGGGGCCACGCGGGTGGGTCCGATCGAGTGAATCGCGATGCCGGCCTGTCGTAGGGCGGCGGCCAGGTCGGGCGCGAACGAAGGCGTGGCGCTCTGCGCGAAGAAAGTCCCGATCTCGGGGTACGAGGCCAGGGCAGCACCGCCCGCCCCGGGGACGAGAGCGAGGGCTCGCTGAAGGTCCTCGGGATCGGTGCCCGCGAGGTTGATCGCATAGTTCATCTCGTCATTGTCGGCGCGGGGCGCAGAGACGAGGCCGGGCTCCTCGGCTCGCGCGGAGGGGGCGTTCACCGCGGCCACGCCCATGGACAGGGCGAGTGCGGCGACGAGACCGATGCGTGCTGCGATGCGGCGCATGTTTCCTCGACTTTCATTTGTCACTGTCAGGATTTTGGCTGCATTCGCAGCTACGCCCATCATCCTAGAGTTTGCCAGTAACAACAAAACCTAGGCTTACCTAAGCCGGACTCCTCACTGTGCGGGCCCTCCCCCAATTTCGCATGCAATTCCCCTGCCCCAATTTTTGGAACCCCCGAAAAACCGCAGAATACCAACGATCAGATTTCAAATCTTGAAATACTCATGTGGGAATTGCATGCGAAATTTTGGGGGAGCACAAGACAGGGAGTGCACACAAAACGGGGAGCACCCGCAGGCATTCCCCGTCTCGCACTCTGTTTACCCCAGGCCGGCGGTTACTCCAGGCCGGCGTCGAGGGCCAGCAGGTGATCCACCGTCTGCGGGCGGATGAACCAGCGGGCGGCCCCATCCTCGACCGCGAGAACGCCGGGCTTCGTCAGCATGTTGTAGTTCGAGGCCATCGAGTAGCCGTACGCGCCGACGGCGGGAACGACCAGCAGGTCGCCGCCCGCGATGTCGGCCGGCAGGTCGATGTCACGGATGATGATGTCGCCGCTCTCGCAGTGCTTGCCGACGATGCGGCAGCGCACCAGGGACGAGGCATCGGCCGGGTCTCGGTTCGCGAGCGTCGCCGTGTAGAGGGCGTCGTAGAGAACCGGGCGGATGTTATCCGACATGCCACCGTCGATGGCGACGTAGCGGCGCACTCCCCCATCTTCCAACGAGACGTCCTTGACAACGCCGACGCGATAGAGCATGACCATCGAGGGACCCGCGATGGAGCGGCCCGGCTCGACGGACACGTGCGGGATCGGCAGGCCGTGGTGGGCGCAGCGCTCGCGCACGACCTCCGCCAGGGCGCGGGCGACCTCGACCGGTGAGGTCGGGACCGGATCCTGGCCCGTGTAGGCGATACCGACGCCGCCACCCAGGTCGATCGCGGGAACGTCCAGGCCCACCTCGGCCTTCACACGCGCCGCAAAGTCGACGACGATGCGCGCGGCCTCGGCGAAGGCCTCGGTCCCGAAAATCTGGGAGCCGATGTGGCTGTGCAGCCCGCGGAAGTCCAGGTGAGGCGCATCCTTGATCGCGGCCACGGCCTCGTACGCCTGGCCGGTCGCCAGGGACAGACCGAACTTCTGGTCCTCGTGGGCGGTCGCAATGTACTCGTTGCCGCCCGCGTGAATGCCCGACTTCAGGCGCACCATGACGGGCGCGACGACGCCGAGGTCAGCGGCGATGCGCTCAATCTGGTGAACCTCGTCCATCGAATCGATGAAGATGCGATGGATGCCAGCCTCGAGGGCCAGGCGGATCTCCGCGTCCGACTTGTTGTTGCCGTGCAGGCCGATGCGCGAGGGATCCACGCCAGCGCGCAGGGCCAGGCTCAGCTCACCGAGCGAGGCGGTGTCGATCCCCAGGCCCTCGGCCGCGACCAGGCGCGCGACGTCGGCGCTCAGGAAGGCCTTGCCAGCATAGAAGGCGTCGCCGCCGTTCATGCCGTAGCCGTCCCAGAATTCCTCGGCCATCGCGCTCGCCCACACGCGGGCACGGCCGCGCATGGCCTCAACATCGAGCACGAAGGTGGGCGTGCCGAAGTCGGCGGCGACGCTGGTCAAATCGACGCCTCCCACGCGCAGCACACCGTTCTCTCGAGTGGCGCTCCACGGCCACAGGTCCGGGCGCTCATCGGGCGTCGGGCAGGTGAGGGCAGCGACGTTCTCCGTCTCGCTCACCGACTCACATCCTCTCGGGGGCGCTCACGCCAAGGAGGCCGAGGCCGGTGCGCAGCACCTGGGTCACCGCGTCGTTCAGCCAGAGGCGGGCGACGTGGCCGGGCTCGATCGGGTCGTCGCCGCGAGGCGTCACGCGGCACTGGCCGTACCATGCGTGGTAGGTCGCGGCCAGGGACTCGAGGTAGCGGGCGATGCGGTGTGGCTCGCGTAGCTCGGTGGCCTGCGCAACCTGCGCGGGGAACTGGGCGAGAGCGGCCAGCAGGGCCTCGTCGGCCTCGGAGTCGAGGGCCGCCGGGTCGAAGCCGACGTCGCGGGTGACGCCATGCTCGGCGGCGTTGCGCGCCACGTTGCAAGTGCGCACGTGGGCGTACTGCACGTAGTAGACGGGGTTGTCGTTGGAGTGCTGCGAGAGCAGGTTCAGGTCGATGTCGACCTGGGTGTCCATCGACACGCGCACGAGAGCGTAGCGCGCCGCGTCCACGCCCACGGCGTCGACCAGGTCATCGAGGGTCACGATCGTTCCGGCGCGCTTGGACATGCGCACGGGCTCGCCGTCCTTCACCAGGTTGACGAGCTGGCCGATGAGGATCTGCAGGTTCTCGCCCGGCTTGTCGCCGAAGGCGGCGCACATGGCCATCATGCGGCCGATGTAGCCGTGGTGGTCGGCACCCAGCAGGTAGATGGCGGCATCCGCGCCACGCTCGCGCTTGTTCAGGTAGTAAGCGACGTCACCCGCAAAGTACGCGGCCTGGCCGTCCGACTTGATGAGGACGCGATCCTTATCGTCGCCGTAGGTGGTCGTACGCAGCCACACCGCGCCACCCTCATCGAAGATCTCCCCGCGCTCGCGCAGGCGCTCGATCGCATCGGCGACTGCGCCGGACGTGTGCAGCGAATCCTCGTGGAAGAAGACGTCGAAGTCGGCGCGGAAGGAGTGCAGGCGTTCCTTAATCTCCGCGAACATCAGCTCGACACCGCGAGCGCGGAAGACCTCAATCGCCTCTTCCTCGGGCAGGGTGATCGGGTCAGGCTCGCCGGCCGCGCGCGCGTCGGCGCGCACCTGGTCGGCGATGTCGGCGATGTACTGGCCGCCGTAGCCGTCCTCGGGAACCTCGCGGCCCATGGCACGGGCGTACAGGGAGTGGGAGAAGCGGTCGATCTGCGAGCCGTGATCGTTGAAGTAGTACTCGCGCGTCACGGCGGCACCGGAGGCAGCCATGAGGCGGGCCAGGGAGTCGCCGACGGCGGCCCAGCGGGCACCACCCAGGTGCACGGGACCCGTCGGGTTCGCAGACACGTACTCAAGGTTGATCGAGCGACCCGCCAGGGTCTCGTTGCGGCCGTACGAGGCACCGGCCTCGACGATCGTGCGCGCCAGCTCGCCGGCAGCACCCGCACCCAGGCGGATGTTGATAAAGCCCGGACCCGCGACCTCGACGGAGTCAATGCCGTCCGCGGCCGAGAGATCATCGGCGAGGATCTGCGCGAACTCGCGCGGAGCCATGCCGGCCTTCTTACCGAGCTGCATCGCGACGTTGGTCGCCCAATCGCCGTGCTCACGCACGCGCGGACGCTCCACAGTCACGGGGTCGGGGACCAGCGAAGGGTCGATCGAAATGCGACCGGCGGCGGCAGCGTCCAGCAGGGTCGCGCGGATGAGAGTAGCAAGTTCTTCAGGAGTCACCCCTTTAGACTACGGGGTCTGTGCACCTATCCGCGAACTCTCCTCGGGTCCGTGGATGAAAACCTGGCCACATACGCGTCCCATGCGCCACTCTCCCACTCCATGCGAGTGCCAACCCGAGTAATCTTTCGGTTAGACGAAGTATTTCCACCAGCAGTGAGGATTTCCCGTGACCAACACGGACACCGCGCAGCACCACAAGCTCATCCCCCTCCTCGGCCCCGCCTTCGTCGCGGCCGTGGCCTACGTCGACCCCGGAAACGTCGCCGCCAACATCACGGCGGGCGCGCGCTACGGGTACCTGCTGGTGTGGGTCCTCGTGGCCTCGAACATCTTCGCGATGGTCATCCAGTACCTCTCCGCCAAGCTCGGCCTCGTCACCGGCCGATCCCTGCCCGCCCTCCTGGGTGATCGCATGTCCAAGCCCGGACGCATCGCCTTTTGGATCCAAGCGGAGATCGTGGCCGCCGCGACCGACCTCGCCGAAGTCATCGGCGGCGCGCTCGCCCTCCACCTCCTCTTCGGGATCTCACTGCTGTGGGGCGGCGTCATCATCGGTGCCGTGTCCATGGCGCTTCTCGTCGTCCAAGGCGAAGGCAAACAGCGCCAATTCGAAACAATCATCGTCGGCCTGCTGGTCATCATCACGCTGGGCTTCCTCGCGGGCCTCTTTGTCGCACCCCCCAGCCCCTCAGGCATGCTCGGCGGGCTCCTCCCCCGCTTCCAGGGCACCGACTCGGTCCTCGTGGCCGCGTCCATGCTGGGCGCAACCGTCATGCCGCACGCGGTCTATCTGCATTCCTCCCTCGTCAACGACCACGAGGCCGACGAGCTCGGCCCCTCCACCGGCGACGCCCACCACTCCTCCGGACACCTCACGCGCCTGCTGCGCGCGACCCGCATCGACATCTACTGGGCGCTGAGCATCGCGGGTCTGGTGAACATCGGCCTGCTGCTCCTGGCGGCCGCGGCGCTGGCCGGCCAGAGCGGCACCGACACGATCGAGGGCGCACACGCCGCGATCTCCTCCACGCTCGGACCCATCGTCGGCACTGTCTTCGCGGTCGGCCTGCTCGCTTCCGGCCTCGCCTCCACGTCGGTGGGTGCCTACGCTGGCTCCGAGATCATGAACGGCTTGCTCCACATCCGCGTGCCCATCCTCGTTCGCCGCCTCGTCTCCTTGATCCCCGCGCTCATCATCCTGGGCGCCGGCGCCGAACCCACGTGGGCGCTCGTCGTCTCGCAGGTCGCCTTGTCATTCGGCATCCCCTTCGCGATCATCCCGCTCATGCGCCTGACCGCAAACCGTGAGGTCATGGGCGACTACGTCAACAATCGTCCCCTGCGCGTGACGGGTTTCCTCATCGCGGCCGTCATCGTCGCCCTCAACCTGTTCCTCGTCTACCTCACCCTCACCGGCCAGGGGTAAGGGGCTGTCGGGCTGGGGCTATGGTTGCCGCCCGGGTTACTACGGGCCTTGCCGGGCGGGTGGCGCGGGCCTGCATCGCGGCCTTGTTCCGCGACAAAAGCCTCCCGACGCCCCGATCCAGGTACACACCGCGACAAAACTCGCCCAGCACGTCCACTGGCGGGCACCCTCCGCGAAAATACTCGCCCAGCACGGCAAAAACTCTCCGTTTTGGGCTATTTTCGGCGCGCTGGGCGAAAAATGTCGCGTTTGCAACGCGCGCACTCCCCGCAGGGCGAATTTTCTCGCGCAGACCACAACCCACTAGCCGCGCAGGGTACCCTCACCGGTACAAAACTCTCCCAGCACACGGCGTACATGGCCGCAACCGGTACAAAACTCTCCCAGCACACGGCGTACATGAGCTCAACCGGTACAAAACTCTCCCAGCACACGGCGTACATGAGCTCAACCGGTACAAAACTCTCCC
>NZ_JAPWAD010000033.1:0-13852 GCF_041432695.1 Pauljensenia sp. 27098_8_83
CGCCGCCCACGGGTGCCGCGGCCTGGTCCTACCAACCGGCCGAAGCCCGCACCGCGGCCGGGTCCCGTTATCCACGGGCACCGCGGCCTGGCCCACCGGTTCCTCCGGTGCCTTCCGCACTAGTAGGGCGTGCCGTGCTGTCGTGGCTAGCCCCAACTCTGCCTCGCAATCGGTACAAAATTCTCCCTGCTCAGCTTCTTGGTGGTGAGAACGGTATAAAACTCTCCCTGCATGCAGAAAAAGCGCCAAATCGAGCCATTTCGGGTGAGCTGGGAGAGTTTTGTACCGGATATGCGGCGAGGGTGGGTGTGCGGGGAGAGTTTTGTACCGGACATGCGGCGAGGACGGGTGTGCTGGGAGAGTTTTGTACCGGATATGCGGCGAGGGTGGGTGTGCGGGGAGAGTTATGTACCGGATATGCGGCGAGGACGGGTGTGCAGGGAGAGTTTTGTACCGGAAGTGTGCCGTGCAGCTCGTGCTGGGAGAGTTTTGTACCCAAGGGGCCCGGCGTGGTTGTTGTTAGGCGAATAATGTCTTGCTCTGGCGTAGTGCTCGTGCCAGTTGCTGGGCTATAGCAGCGTCCTGGCACCGCTCATGGGCAGTGCGGCCGAATCCTCCGTGTCCTGGCGTTCTCCGCGCCGGCGATGGGGGTTTTGCACTACACGAAGCCCTCTTACGGAGTGTCGCCGGCGTGTCGAACCCTCGTGTAGTGCAATTCCCCCCGATTGGTGGCGGCGCGGCCGTCCAAAAACAGCGGACGTACAGCAACGCCCCGCCCGGGCTCGGGCGGGGCGTCACGACATCCAGCAATCAGGCGTTCTGCAGTGCTCCCTGCGCGGCGAACATGAGGAACACCATGATCGTGTTGTTGAGCGCGTGGAACAGCCACGAGTAGGCGACGTTCTTCCCGGACTTCACGTACACGAGCGTCAAAACGATGCTGAGCGGCAGGTAGGAGAAGAAGTCCTGCCACTGATGGCTGTGCATGTAGGCGAACAGTGCCGCTGAGATCGATGCGACGAGCCACGTGGGGGCGTACGCGCTGAGCTTGCCGATGAGGATGTGGCGGAAGAAAATCTCCTCAATCACGGGCACGCCAACGGTCACGAAGAAGGAGAACGCCAGGCCAAGGGTCCCGTCATACAGGGCGTTGATGACCTGCTGCTGGTTTTCGGCAACTGGCGGGTTGCCTCCGTAGAGCGCGAAACGGACGGAGGCCTGAACGATGACGACCAGGAGCCACAGGCCGAAGAGGAGCGCGATCTTGCGCACGGGGCGCGTGCGCAGGTAGGAAAATGCGGGAAAAAACTCGCGTGCGAAGAACGCGAGGACGAGGATCAACAAGACCGTGTCGATCGCCAGGTTGATGGCGGTCAGGTCCCACGACTCGGGGAAGATCCATGTCGGCACTCCCACCAGGAAGAACGCGGCGTAGGGGATCCCGAAGATCGCGATGCGCACCCACTCGGCACGCGTGGGGCGCTTGGGGGACGAGGCCGGGGCCGGCTCGCTCTCCACGGTGCCGTCGCGCAGGGGGAGGGGGGCCGCGGACGCGGGGCCCTGCGGGCTTGCGTCGGCCACGGGGGATGTTGGCGTCGCGCTCAAGGGCTGGGCATTCGGATCGGTTGTCATGGGTGGTTTCCTCTTCCTGTCGTCGATGGTGCTGCCCAATATTCTGACAGAGTTTGAAACAAAGTAATGAGCGCGCGTTGTTGTGAGTGTTGGTTGCCGCGCGTGTTTGTGGCGGGCGAAGGTTGCGGTTCGCCAAGGCCTGAGCTTCGGGTGATCGGCGCGCGAGTGATGGTAGTCGCGTGCGGGTGTTGGGTGTCTGTGTTTTCGTTGCAACCGCACTATTTTTATGGCATTGCGTCAGCAAGTGACAATCCTGGGCCCTTGGTCCCCGAATGGCGGCGTACATGCGCGCTAAACACCGTCACAGCATGATCACAATTTAGGACAACCTAAACGGACTACTTTCCACCTGGGCGAGATGTGGCTACGCTCAATGGTTAGGGATTCCATCATCCCGGCGTTACCTAATCGCCGGATCGTCAGGAGGCAAGCGGTGTCAGTGCTTCGCGCTCACGCAGGCAGTATGTGTGCTCACGCAGGCAGTATTCGCGCTCACGCGCGCAGTGTTGGTCAGCGACTTAGTCGCGTTCTGATCGTGGCCGTGATGGCGGCCCTGGCCGTGGCGATGTTCGCCTCGCCCTCGCGCGCCGCTGATCAGACGTGGAGCGATGTGTCGACCACGATCAACGGCCTGATCGACGAAGGTGTGTCCACCTTCAAGGCGGGCGACGCCAAGGGCGGCAAGGACAAGATCAACGACGCCTACTACAAGCACTACGAGATCACCGGCATGGAGAAGCAGGTCATGGCCCGCATCTCCGGCTCGCGCGTCTCCCAGGTGGAGATGGAGTTCTCCCTCCTCAAGAAGGCCATGACTGACGCCGACAGTGCGGGCGTTGACAGTCACGCCACAACCCTCAAGCAGTACATGGTCGAGGACGGTGCCTCCCTGGACGGCGTGGCTCCGGGCTCGGCAGCCCAGGCCTCGTCGGACGATTACAGCCCCGGCGCGTGGGGTGAAGTCGCCAAGACCATCAACGGCATCCTTCAGGACGGCGCCAACGCCTACAAGGGCGGCGACGCCAAGGCCGGTAAGGACAAGGTCAACGAGGCCTACTACAAGCACTACGAGATCACCGGCATGGAGAAGCAGGTCATGAGCCGCATCTCCGGCTCGCGCGTCTCCCAGGTGGAGATGGAGTTCTCGCTCCTGAAGAAGGCCATGACCGATAATGATTCGGCCGCGGTCGACCAGCACCTCTCGACGCTGACGAACTACATCCGCGAGGACGCCAACAGCCTCGACGGCTACACCGGCAAGGCCGCCGACAAGACCACTGACAGCTCGGGCACCTCCCCGTGGATCGCCCAGTTCTTGCCCTCCCTCCTCGTGATCCTGCGTGAGGGCATGGAGGCGATCCTCGTCGTCGCCGCGGTCCTGGCCTACCTGGCCAAGGCCGGTCACAAGAACAAGGCACCCATCGTGTGGGGCGGCGTGGCGCTCGCCTTCGGCCTGTCCATCGGCCTGGCTTTCCTCTTCAGCTACGTCACCTCCCTGGCGGGCGCGAACCAGGAGCTCCTCGAGGGCTTCGCCGCGCTCTTCGCGGTCGTCATGCTGATCTGGGTCTCCAACTGGATGATCAACAAGTCCTCCAACAAGGCCTGGGACGAGTACATCAAGAAGCAGACGGACGCCTCGCTGAGCAGCGGCTCCCTGCTGGGCCTCGCCTTCATCTCCTTCCTCGCGGTCCTGCGCGAGGGCGCCGAGACGATCCTGTTCTACGTCCCGATCGTCGCCGCCGCGGGCGACAAGGTCCACTACGTGTGGATCGGCCTGGGCGTCGGCCTCGTGGCCCTCGTCATCATCTACCTGCTCATCCAGTTCGCGGCGGTGCGCATCCCGCTGCGCCCCTTCTTCACCATTACCTCGCTGCTGATGGCCTTCATGGCCATCACGTTCACGGGTTCTGGTATCGGGGAACTCCAGGAGGCGGACGTCGTGTCCCTGACGCCCATCTCCGGCTTCCCCACCATCGACCTCTTGGGGATCTATCCCCGAGTGGAGAACCTGGCCGCGCAAGCCATCGTTCTCGCCATCATCGTCGGTCTCTACTTCTTCGGAAAAGCTCGCCTCGCCCGCGAGGCCGCCGCCCAGTCGCGGGCCGAGGAATGACATCAGTCGAGCGACACCGACTTTTCACCCAACCAACACGCACAGGAGATCATCACATGAAGCGTTCTCTGTTCCGCGTCGGCGCGGCCCTGGCCACGCTGGCCCTCGCAGGCACCCTGGCGGCCTGCTCCAACAACTCCTCCTCGTCCTCCAGCGAGAAGCCCGCGGGGCCGGCCTCGGCCTCGGCTGACTCGGGTGCCGCCGCCCCCGGTGAGGATGCTGGCTTCGAAGAGCAGCCCCTCGGCGACGACGTTCACGTTGGCCCGCTCGTCGTGGGTGGCGTCTACTTCCAGCCCGTCGACATGGAGCCCGAGGTGGGCACCCCGGCCGCCGAGTCCTCGATGCACATTGAGGCCGATATCTCCGCCGCCGCCGACAACAAGCTCGGTTACGGCGCGGGCGACTTCATCCCCGGCCTGACCGTCGACTACGCGATCAAGGACAAGTCCGGCGCGACCGTCCAGGAGGGCACGCTCATGCCGATGAACGCGTCCGACGGCCCGCACTACGGCCTGAACCTGCCCAAGCTCGACGCCGGCACCTACGACGTGACCTTCTCGATCAAGCCTCCCACGGGCTGGCTGCTGCACACCGACAAGACCACGGGTGTTGAGGGTCGCTTCTGGACCGAGCCGCTCGTCGCCGAGTTCCCGGATTGGCAGTGGGATCCCACGGCCGTTTCCTGGTGATTGACGCTCACGCTTTGCGGGGCCGAGGTCGTGGTTCCTGTGTGGGACTGCTGGCCTCGGCCCTCACCCCGTGAGGGGACTAGACTTGACGCCGGAGTCACCCGGCTTCGGTGAACCTTAATTTCGGGAGGAAAGCCAATGCTTCAGCAGATGAGCGAAGCAACCTTGACGTTGCTGTTGACGATGCTTGCTGTCGGTGCCGTCATCCGCTTTATGCCGGCCGCCGGGCACGGTCGCCGCGGTAAGAAGGCGCGGTCGGCGGCGGTGTGGGCCGGTATCGGCCTGGGTATGATCTCCTCCCTGGTCTTGACGGTGATCAACGTCGAAGCCCCCAAGGCCGTGAACCGTCAGACCGTCGGCCTGTTCACGCTCCCCGCCGCGGTTGTTCTCGCGCTGCTCTTCCTCGCGCTGGTCGCGCTGCGTTCGCGCCGCGTTCGCTCTCTCCTGCCCGGCAACGGTGACGACGAGGCCCGGGCGGCCTCGTCGATGGAGGCCGCGGTGAGCGGTGATACACTCCTGCGCATCGTCGGTGCCCTCTACATTGCGGCCGTCCTGTTCCGTGCCGTGCCCACCGCCATGAACCAGGCTGTCATGATGCTCTCGGGCGGCGTTGCAATCTACTCCAGCCAGGTTGTCCTCGCGGTCCTCGGGTACACGCTGGCCTGGCTGCTCGTCTGCTTCCTGGCGTGGGTGTCCTACCGCCTGTGCGCGTGGAATAACCGCGTGTGGCCGGCGGCCTTCATCATGGTCTCGCTGCTGGCCAACCACTCCCTGATGATTGTGCGCATCCTCAAGGCCAAGCGCTGGATCTCGATCCCCAAGGACGCGTGGAACACCATCTCCTGGTTCATTAACCACGAGGCCGTCTTCACGCTTGCCGCGGGCCTGGCCCTGTGCGCCGTCGTTGTTCTCACGTGGCTGGCCTCGCGCTCGATCCCGACCGTGGGGGCCAACCCCGCCGAGGGGCGCCTGGGCCGCGCGCGCTCGCGCCTCTACAAGTCCATGGCGGGCACCGCCGCCCTCGGTTACCTGTGCGGCGCGCTGCTCATCACCGTCGGCGTCGCCTACGGCAGCCAGGAGGTCGAGCTGTCCGCGCCCGAGTCGTTCAGCGTCGTCGACGACCAGGTGAGCGTCAACCTCGCCGACATTTCCGACGGCCACCTGCACCGCTACGAGTACACGACCTCGGGCGGCGTGAAGGTGCGCTTCATCGTCATCCAGAAGTCCGGCTCCTCCTTCGGCGTGGGCCTGGACGCGTGCGATATCTGCGGCCCCACCGGCTACTACGAGAAGGACGGCAAGGTCATCTGCAAGCTGTGTGAAGTGGCGATGAACATCGCGACCATCGGCTTTAAGGGCGGCTGCAACCCGATCCCCATCGACTACAAGGTCTCCAACGGCACGCTGACCGTGCCGATCTCGGCTCTCGAGGCCTCGGCCTCCATCTTCGCGAAGTAAGGGGTACGCGTGTTCTTCCGAATGCTGCGCGGCGCCCTGACGAGGCGCGGTAACCGCCACTTGATGATCGCCCTGACCGTGGCGCTGGGCGCCTGCGTTGCCACGTCCATGCTCTCCGTCATGTTCAACGTGGGTGACAAGGTCAACCAGGAACTCAAGTCCTACGGCGCCAACATCGTCGTGCGCCCCCAGGGCGCGGCCGTCCTCGACGACCTGTACTCCACAGGCGAGACCACCGAGTCCCGTTCCTACCTGCGTGAGGACGAGCTCGGCAACATCAAGACGATCTTCTGGACCTACAACATCCTCGACTTCGCGCCCCTGCTGAGCGTGTCCGCCACGGACGCGAGCGGCGAGCACGTGCCCACGACCGGCACCTGGTTCAGCCACCACCTCGAGCTGGCCACCGGCGAGAGCGTCGAAACCGGCCTCGACAAGCTGCGCGGCTGGTGGGGCATCGAGGGCTCGTGGCCCGCAGACGACGACGAGAGCGGCGCCCTCGTCGGCACCACCTACGCGGCCGCCCACGGCCTCGGCGTCGGCAACACCTTCACCCTCACCCGCGAGGGGATCACGCGCGAGTTCACCGTGCGCGGCATCCTCACCAGCGGCGACGACGCGGACCGCGGCGTGTACATTCAGCTGGCGCAAGCCCAGGAGCTTCTGCAGCGCGAGAACGTCGTCGGCAGCGTCGAGGTCTCCGCCCTGACCACGCCCGACAACGACCTGGCGCGCAAGGCCGCGAAGAACCCGAACTCGCTGAGCGTGTCCGAGAAGGAAACCTGGTACTGCACCGCCTACGTCTCCTCGATCGCCTACCAGATCGAGGAAGTCATGACGGACTCGGTGGCCCGCCCGGTCCGCCAGGTCGCCGAGTCCGAAGGCACGATCCTGGAGAAGACCCAGCTGCTCATGGTCCTCGTGACCGTCCTGGCGCTCATCGCCTCGGCCCTGGCCATCGCGAACCTGGTCACCGCGGGCGTCATGGAGCGCTCCAGCGAAATCGGCCTCATGAAGGCCGTGGGCGCGAAAGATAAACAGATCATCTCGCTGTTCCTGACGGAGACGATCATCGTCGGCCTGGCCGGCGGGGTCCTCGGCTACGGAGGAGGCATTGTGCTCGCCCAAGCGATCGGCTACATGGTGTTCCACTCCTCGATCGCGTTCGTGCCCGTCGTCGTCGGCCTCGTCGCCGTCCTCGTCATCCTCGTCGTCCTGGGAGCCTCCATCCCGGCGATCCGCTACCTGCTGCGACTCAACGCGGCTGAAGTCCTGCACGGAAGGTGATGCCCATGTCCAGACGAGCAATGTTCTGGCGGATGGTTATCTCCTCCATCCTGCGCCGACGCTCCCGCGTCCTCATCGCGGTCCTCGCCGTCGCCATCGGAGCGACCACGCTGTCCGGCCTCGTGACGATCGCGGTCGATGTGCCCGCGCAGATGGCCCGAGAAATCCGCTCCTACGGTGCCAACCTCGTCGTCACCCCCGCCGGGGACGTGCCCATGACCGACGAGGCCGTGGCCGCCGCGACCGCCCAGGTACCCGCGAGCGCACTGGTCGGATCCGCGTCCTTTGACTACGAGACGGTCACGATTAACGACCAGCCGTACGTCGCTGGCGGCGCGGACCTGAATGCCGTGCACGCCATGAACCCGTATTGGTACGTGGACGGGGAATGGCCCGCTGCGACGGGTCAGATCCTCGTCGGTGAGCAGATCGCCTCGACGATCGACGTCAAGGCCGGTGACACGATCACGGTCAGTCAGCTGGACGCGAGCGCCTCGTCGAAGGCCGCCGCGCAGTCGGGGGCGCAGGCCTCGGCCCTCAAGGTCGATCCGCGTACCGTCACCCTGACCGTGTCCGGCATCCTCAAGACCGGCGGCAACGAAGACGGCTACGTGTACATGACCAGCCAGGACATGAGCGCCCTGACCGGGCAGGCCGACGCCGTGTCGCTCGCCGAGTATTCGATCGCCCTGGAGGGCGACCAGCTGAGCGCCATCGCCGACGCGATGAACGCCGCGAACCCCGACATTCACGCCCAGACCGTGCGCCGCCTCGCCCAGTCCGACACCGGCGTGCTGGCGATGCTGCGCTCCCTGCTCATCGTCATCACCGTCATCGTGCTCGCCCTGACCATGATCGGCGTGTCCACCACGATGATCGCCGTCGTCACCGAGCGACGCAACGAGATCGGCCTGCGCAAGGCCCTGGGCGCGACCGGGCGCTCCATCACCCGCGAGTTCATGGGTGAGGGCGTCATGCTCGGGTTCATCGGAGGCGTCCTGGGTGCCGGGGCGGGCTACGGCCTCGCCGTCCTCATCTCCACCTCCGTGTTCCACCGATCGATCTCGCTGCACCCCGTCATCCTCCTCGGCACGGTCGCCTGCTCGATCCTCATCGCCGTCCTCGCCTGTCTCCCGCCCGTGCGCCGCGCACTGGCCGTCGACCCCGCGCTCGTCCTGCGCGGAGAATGAGAGTCACCATGACCACCTCCACCGCCCCCCAGGCCTCGTCGGCCGCCACGGACGCGCTGCTCACCCTCGAGGGCGTCTCCAAGATCTACGGCGACCTGCACGCGCTCGACAACGTCTCCCTCGAGATCCCTCGCGGCCAGTGGGTTTCCATCGTCGGCCCCTCCGGCTCCGGCAAGACGACCCTCATGAACATCGTCGGCGCCATGGACACCGCCACCAAGGGCACCGTCATGCTCGACGGGCACGACATCTCCGACCTGACCGCCGACGAGCTCACCGAGGTGCGCTGCCGCACGATCGGCCTCGTGTTCCAGCAGTTCCACCTCATCGGCCACCTCACGGCCCTCGAGAACATCATGGTCGCCCAGTACTACCACTCGATGCCCGACGAGAAGGAAGCCCTCGAGGCCCTCGACCGCGTGGGCCTCGCCGACCGCGCCACCCACCTGCCCCGCCAGCTCTCCGGCGGCGAACAGCAGCGCGTGTGCGTGGCCCGCGCCCTCATCAACTACCCCAAGCTCGTCCTCGCCGATGAGCCCACGGGCAACCTGGATGAAACCAACGAGGAAATCGTCCTCGACCTGTTCAACCAGCTCCACCAGGAAGGCACGACCCTCATGGTCGTCACCCACGACGCGCTCGTCGCCGAGCAGGGCCAGCGCGAAATCCGACTCGACCACGGCAAGGTCGTGAAGGAAACGTGGCACGACCACGACTTCGAAGAACGCTCCTCCGGGCTGTCCGTCCCGCGCGACGGCGACGCCCGCAGCGGAAAGGACAAGGTGCGATGACCACGCCCACCACGCTCGATACCCGATCCCGCTGGGTGACCCCGGCCTCGTACGCGGTCCTCGGCGCCCTCGGCGCGACCATCCTGGCCGCGTGCGCGCCCTCCACCGGCCTCGACATGACCAAGCCCATGAGCGACGGCACCTGGACCGCCCAGTCCAACGCCGACGACCAGGGCTCCATCGGCACCATCACCATCACCGTCGAGGGCGGTCGCATCACCTCCACGTCCTACGAGACGACGCTCGCCGACGGCACCGACAAGGGCGCCAACTACGGCAAGAACTCCGCGGGCGAAGTCTTCAACGAGGACTACTACAAGAAGGCGCAGGCCGCCGTCGCCTCCTACCAGGAGTACTCCGACAACCTCACCAAGGTCGGCGACCCCGCCAAAGTCGACGTCATCACCGGCGCCACCGTCGCCCACCAGCAGTTCGTGCAGGCCGCCATCCGCGCCATCGCCGCCGCCCAGGGCGTCTCTCCCGACGGCGCCGACGACATCAACATCCCCGGCCTGAACGACTCCACCAAGGACGGCGACGTCGACGGCTCCGACAGCTGAGTCCGTGCCCACGTGGCGGTCGTCTTTCCCCGCGATGGGCACCCGCGTCGACATCATCGGGTGGGGCGGGGACGGCATGGCGATCGTCAACGCCATCGTCGAGGTCGTGGCGCGCCACGAGGACCTGTGGAGCGTTTTCCGGGTTTCTTCCGAGGTGTCGCGGCTCAATACCGCTGTCCGCGGTCCCGCGTGCAGCCACGACGCGCGCGGTGGCGAAGCGTTGTCGCCGACCGGTGATGCGTGCAGAGATGCCGCTCATCGCGCCGCTTCGTTCGCCGACTGCATGACATCATCTGCTTCGGTCACAGATACGCCAAACAGTCCCCGTCGCCACCCGCAACCATCCCGCGAAGGAACCAGCGATGCGGAGGCCGGCCCCGGCCTCGTCGTGAGTGAGGACACCGACCGGTTGCTGCGTGATGCGCTGGCGCTCGCGGAGGCGACCGGGGGAGCGTTCAACCCAATGATCGGGCCGCTTGTTGCCGCATGGGATATCAAGGCGATGCGGGCGGCGTATGTTGCGGGCAGGCCCTTGCCTCCTGCGCCGGCTGGTTGTGTTGTGGAGGCAGCGTTGCGCGCGTCGTCGTGGGACTTACTGTCGCGTGTGGGCGAGCGACGCTGGGCGGTGCGCGTTCCTGGCGAGTCCGTCGGTGGTATGGAGGTGCCCAGCCCGCGCGTTGATCTGGGTGGCATCGCGAAGGGGTACACCGCTGATGCGTGCCGCGACCTGGCGGTGTCTATGGGGGCGCGCGGCGTATTGGTGTCAGTGGGGACGTCGTCGGTGTCTGTGAGTGGTACTCGCGCCGATGGTTCGCCGTGGCGCGTCGGCCTGCGCGACCCCCACGGTGCGCCCACGGCAATTGCTGGCGTCGTGGAACTGCCTGCGGGGGGCATGGCGTCCCTGTCGACGTCAGGGGATAACCTGGGGCCGCTGGGTCGCCTGCGTGCGGCTTGTGCGGGGCCCGCGGCGGAGCGTGCGGCGGTGCCTGCGGCGGTGCACGTGGCGGGTTCTCTGGCGGAGCCCGTGTTGGGGCGCGCGCGTGAAACATTGCGTGAAACACCCGGTGAGGGTGGTACATCCCCTCGCAACGAAGGATGTGACGACGTGGATGCGCGTGGTGCGGAGCCTCTGGGGCCCGGCCTCACCGCGGTGTATGCCTACCTACCCGGCTCCGAGTCCTCCAACGCTGAGGCGCTCGCTCATGCTCATGCCCGTGTACCAGCCAATTCTGATGCCGTTGGCCAGACCCATGCATCTACTAACTCCGATGTTCCTGGCCGGACCGCGCGCCTGCTGGACCACCACATCATCGACCCGCGCACGGGTTACCCCGCCCGTTCGGGAGTCCGGCAGGTCAGCGTCGTGGCCTCGTCGGGCGTGCTGGCGGAGGCGCTGTCCACCGCGCTGCTCGTCGATCCGTCCATCGATGTTTCGGATGTCGTGGCTCGCTGGTCCCGCGCGACGGGCACCCCGGCCTCGGCGAAGGTTGTGGGCCTGGTGCGTGCAGGGTCGGGGTGAGGCCGTGCGTCCGCACATGTGGATTGAGCCGGGTACGTGGCGGTTGAGTCCATCGGGGGCGTGAGCTTCTGCTGTGTCCTTGCGTGCCTCTCTCGATGACTGCGTCATGTGATGGGTAGTTCTGCACCAGTTAGGGAGCATTACACCAGTTAGGGAGCATTACACTGCCTGGGAAGTGGTGTAATGCCCGGCTAAATGGTGTAACACCACTTAGGAACAAGCGGATATGCGGAGAATGCTGGTGTTTGATCGAAGCCGACCAGCGATTGTGCCACGAGTGTTCACAGATGCATGCGAGAGTGGCAGTTATCCACATACCTTCGGAGCGACTGGGCTTTATCCACAGGGTTGCTGTCGGGTCGTGACAACGCTTGTCGTCGTGCGGATGATGGGCATATGAACGCTCAATCGCTGACTGTTATCAGGTCTTCGACTGATGGACGGCCTTCAGTGGGGGATCTGTCGCAAGGAAATGTACTTCGTATCCAGCGTGGCCGCTACGTCATGATCGATCGATCCGGTCCGCCGATGACCTACTGGGAGATATGGTCTCTCGTGGCCAGGGCTCGATTACTTGTTGTGAGTGACAGTAGCTCCTGCTCTCCGGTGTTCGTAGGCGCTAGTTCATTCGTTGCGCGGTCAATACCGCTCTGGGAGGCAAATCCCGATGTCGTGATCTGGTGCGCGTCGAGGCATGGGAGGCGCTCAATGCCGACTGTCACCATGCAAACGGTGACTATTCCAGCGACGTTCGTGTGTTCGACAGTAAAGAAGCCCTCTGATCGCAGCATCGAGATCGTTGATCGGTTGCGATGTGAATCTGTCGTTGAAGCGGCAGTTCGCATGGCTTGTTATTCGGAACGTCTCAGCGGATTCGTGGCGATTTGCATGGCATTGCATCACGAGTCTCGGTTCGTGTTGCCATCTCAGGAAAAAAGTAGGCAACGAGCTGAACGCGTTCGAGGCAAGATGCTTGAATGCTTGGATCTGTATCGGCATCAAAAAGAATGTGTCCCCTACAGGCGTGCACAGCGCCTGATAGTCGCCGCTGACCCGGGCTGCGACAACCCTGCCGAGGCTGCGCTGCTGTGGGTCCTCAAGTCGGTGAGTGCCTTCGAAGTCGTGACCCAGTTTGAGATCGTCGTCAACGGGCGCCGCTACTTTGCGGACATCGCGATTCCGGGACTCATGATCATCTTCGAGTTCGATGGGATTGGAAAGCTGGGCAAGGACAATGCTGAGTTCGCCCGGGCGAAGCGTGACTGGATCCAGCGAGAAAACGACTTGCGTAGTGCCGGTTGGACGATATACAGGGTCTCTTGGAGAGACTATGAAGACTTCGATGCGTTGCGAGCGTGGGCGATCCAGCTCCTTCGTCCGCATCAAGTTGCCATCCCTGAGAATGCTGAGGCGCTGTGGGCGTTGCCGACTGAAGCGTGTGATGGCCCGAGTCGACGTTTTCATGTCCATGCTCGATGAGGTCTGTACTGGTTAGGGAGCATTACACCACTTAGGGAGCATTACACCGCCTGGGAACTGGTGTAATACCCAGCTAAATGGTGTAACACCACTTAGGAACAAGCGACATCGTGGAAGCGGGGTCCGGCTGCCGTGCCTGTGGGTGGAGGCGGTGCCTACTCGGGCTTTGAAACAACGTGCCACACCTATCAGCAGACCAGGTGGTGGCCTGGTCTGGTTTTGTGGACCGGGTGTTTTGAGGGTTGTTGGTTGTTATTGGTGGTGTTGTGCCCATTGGTGCGCGTATTGGTTGGGTGAGAGCCAGCCCAGCGCGCTGTGGGGGTGTTCTTCATTGTAGCGGTGAGACCAGGCGCCGATCAGCGTGCGCGCGTGGTTGAGGTCTTCGAACATGTTGTCCTCGAGGAGTTCATCACGCATGCGGTTGTGTAAGGACTCCACGAACCCGTTATGCCACGGCTGGCCTGGGGGGATGAATGCTTGGAGTGTGTCGTGCTCGCTGGCCCAGCGCCCCATGGCTGCGGCGATGAATTCGGGCCCGTTATCGGCGCGCAGCACCTGGGGTGCCCCATGGGCCAGGGCAGCCAGGTCAAGCATTTCGATCACGTCGACGGCACCCATGCGCCGCTCGACGCGGAAAGCCAGGTGCTGGCGCGTGAACTCATTGATGAGGTTACAGACCTTGAACACGCGCCCCTTCCAATCCGAATCGAACTGGAAATCAATGGCCCACACCTGCCCGGGGGCGCTAGCCTTGACCAGGCGCTGTAGGCGTGGTGCGGTGCGGGGCTTGGGGGCTTTGCGCGGGCGCACGCGTAGCCCTTCGGCGCGCCACAAGCGCCGGAACGTATCACGCCCTATGACAATGCCCTCGCTCTTGGCCCGCGCCCAGGCGCGTTTATAGCCCCACCGTCGATGCGTGGCGGCAAAATCGTTCATCCACTGGCGCACAGGCGCATGATCACGCAGCGTTTTCGCCCCGCCCGCCGCGCGGGTCCGGCAATACGCTGACCGGGACAGCCCGGCAACGCGCCCGTGCAAGACGCTGAGAAAACCCCTGGCCAACCAGGTAGTTCACAGCCTCGTGCCTGCGCGCCGGGCCTAGAAGTTTCCCTCCGCCAACTCTCGCAACGCTGC
>NZ_JAPWAD010000034.1:0-13020 GCF_041432695.1 Pauljensenia sp. 27098_8_83
GCCTGACCGCACTCATCACACTGGGGAAGAACGCTCAAACGCCGAGCCCGGGACATCCTGGCCTACTTCGATCATCCCCACACCACAGGCGGTCCTACCGAAGCAATCAACGGACGCCTCGAACACCTACACGGATCCGCACTCGGACTTGCGCAACCTCACCAACTACATCGCCCGCTGCCTCCTCGAAACAGGAGGATTCAGACCCCAACCACACCCTCAATTATGAAGAGCCGGTCTTGTGGCCGAACGGTCGTCCGCAGTCGCCGCAGACGATCTTGCGGGACAGGCGCTTGCCGAAGGACTTGTAGCCGCGTGGGTCGACGCGGGTGTGGCCTGTTCTGGTTGATCTGCTCGAGAGAGACCAGGTGTGTGCATCAGAGCGTCATCAACGAGCTCGCGTTGGGGAATCTCAAGGATCGCTCGATGTTTTTGAAAGCGCTCGAGCGCCTCATGATCGTTCGCAACGTCGACGACCACGGCGTGCGGCACCTCGTTGAGGAGCGGCGGCTATGGGGCAGGGGGCTCAGTGCTGTCGACGCAGCGCTCCTGGCGAGCGTCGTCGTGACCCCCGGCGTGTCGCTGTGGACGCGCGATAAGCGCCTACGTCAGGCGGCGTGCGACGTGGGCGTGTTGGCAGACTTCGAGTGAGATAGAGGAACTCTGACGAGGTTGTGGTCGGGTCGCGCGAGGGTGTGGCCCGGCTTTAGTGTCTGGCCCAGCCCCGGCCTCGTGAATGTGGGTGCCCTGCCTACGACAAACGTGGGGCAAGGCGACGCCCGCCCTGCCCCACGTCTCACGCGCCTGTGTCCGTTCCAGTGATTGCCGGCGACGGCTGGCCCGTGACGGCCTTCGATGTTGATTTCGAACTCACAGAGCGCACTAGTCGTACGAGGACATCGACCTGCTTGGGAGGCATCCCCAGAGACGTAGCCACGTCCTCGTTCAGCAGCTTCCGAAGCTCGGGCACGGTCCACTCGACTTCGCAGTCCGGCGCGATGCTCGTGTCCGCCTGAACCCAGAGCTTGCTCGGGGAGCCGGTGACGAAGACAGTGCATCGTTCGACGCCGGGCTGGTCCTGAACGCGCTCGGAGAGGGCCTGCGATAGGACCTCCGGAGAAAGAGTCGCCAGCAGGGATCCATCGGAGCCGCTGAGCCTGAGCCGAGAATTCGCGGGTCTGCGCGGCACCTGCATGAGGAGCAGGAACAGACCGGTGACGAAGGCGAGCGCGGATGCCAGCACACCGCACGGCACGAGCCAGTGGGCGCGAGGTGAAAGAATCGCCCCGATGTGGTCCTGTGCCGCGGCAAGGTACGCGGAAATGCCGGGCAGATGGTGGCCAGCGTCGAGGCCGGACGCGAGGAACCAGGCGGACGCGCAGACGATAAGCAGCCCGAAGAATGCCAGGAGAACCCTGTTGAGAGTGGCAGAAACTGAACGCATAATCGGTTCTCTTTCAGCTCACGCGCTTGGCGCGGATACGGCTGCGGGTGATGCCCTCGGGGTTGAAAACCTCCAGGGCCTCGTCGGCCTTCTTGGACGCGGCTTCGCGCACAGCGTCTAAGTCGTCCGCGTCGCTGAAGACGACAACGTCGACTCGTGACCTGCGCACGGTGGCGGAAGCGGACCGAATCGTGGCGAGCTGTTCGACGTGCCTCTTCACGAGGATTGCCAGGTCAGAACGGTGAAGTGCCGTCTGCCCGGGGATATCGTCGGGAAGAAAAGCGACGTGCTTGGGGCGGCCAGGCCATAGTGCTGCGACAAGCATCAACAGGCCGCATACGGCTGCGATTCCGGCAGTAATAAGTGCTGCGATGGAGCTGAAAGACACCGTGCCGACCGCGTCGAGCGTGGTGACGGTGCGCTGCGGCCAGGCCCCCGTGAGGAGGCGGTATCCCGTCAGCCATGTGCCGAATCCGCCGACGATGAGGAGCAGCAATGCTAAGACGGTGGCAGATGCGCTCCGGGTCGGTCGATAAATGAGCGCCGGTACGGGTGCTCTCATCTCAGGCTCCTCCTGACGTGATTGCTTGGGTTGAGCCACGAAATGTTGATGGACATCTTGGCGACACGTACCCCACACAGCTTTTCGACGCGACCGCTCACGTGTGCGCGCAGGTCCTCGATAGTGGAGGACAAGGGGGTGGGGAAGACGAGGCCGAGGTCCAGATGGAGGATCGCGCGCTGCCCATAGAGTTGGCACGCGGCCTCGGGCCGAGACCCGAAGTTTCGACGTGAGCCAATCCCGAGGACTCCACCTGCGTTCGAGCCGACGGCGGCAAATTCAAACGCGGCTTGAGCGGCGATTCGGGCGACGACATTGTCCGGAATAGTCGTGGTGCCACGCTGCGTCAAGGAGGATTCCTCCTCGCGCGACGGCTTCGACTGCGTGAGCGCGGAGTCAGGCGCGGCCACGCTCGTCACCTCTTTCGCCAATCGAGGATACGTTGGACATCGACCCGGCCCTCCAGATAGAGGCCCACTACCCATCCGACGACGCCGCACAGGGCAACGAGGACGAAGCTGGCGAAGGAACCGAACGCGAGAACGGCCCCCATGAACAGGCCCACCAGGAGAGCCAGGTGCGTTGTCTTCATGAGAACTCCTCAGATCCAGGCGTCGAGGTCGACTACTTCAGATCGGTAGAGACGGAGGTGTTTGTTTCCTCCTCGGGCAGGTGGACGTCGGTGACGTCGATGTTCACTTCGACGACCTCCAGGCCGGTGGTTCCTTCGATCTGGTCGATGATGTTGCTGCGAATGTCGTTGCAGACGTTGAGGATGGAGTAGCCATACTCGACGACGACGGTGACATCAATGGCGGCCTGGGTTTCGCCCTTGTGGACGGTGATGCCGCCGGTGACGTTGGTCTGGGTGGTGGGGATGCGGTCGGTGACGGCGCTGAAGGCGCGGCGTACGGCGTTGCCCATGCCGTACACGCCGGGCACCTGGCGGGCGGCCATGCCAGCGATCTTAGCGACGACGTTTTCCTCGATGGTGGTCGTGCCGTGGTCGGTCTGGAGGGGGCCCTCGGGAGTCTTGTCCTGGTCAACGTTCTCGTTGTTGTCGCTCATGTGAGCCTCTTTCATTGAATCGGAGGTGGGGGCCGCTGGGTGATGCGCGGCTCAAGCAACGGGTCAGTGATGTGTCGTCGTAGGCACTGCGATCAGCTTGTGTGCCCTGCTGATCGCTCTGGCATTGCTCCCTGCAACCATTCTTGCGTTGTTTGTCGGATGCTGTCGGTTGAAAAACCGCTGTGACCTCGTTAAATGAGATGTGTCACCGACGTGCGACAAATAGTGATACGAGGTCGCGAGAACTCTCTTCGCGACGAGGCCGTGGCTGGGTCGCGCGAGGGCGTGGCCCGGCTTTGCTGTTGCCGGGCATCTAGCGTGCAGAAAAGGAGGTCCTGACGACAATGCAACTTAACGCCTTGCGTTAATAACGCATCCCAATATATTGTATACGTCATGATCCAGTCATTCGGGGATCGTCAGACTGAGCGGTTGTTTGCGAGGGAGCCTGTTCCTTCCCTCGATCCGCGCATCGCTCGCGTCGCGCTGCGCAAGTTGCGTCAGGTCGACGCTGCGTGTCGTCTCGAGGATCTTCGGATTCCTCCGGGCAACCGGCTCGAGCATCTACGCGGTGATAGAGCAGGACAGTGCAGTATCCGAATTAATGATCAGTGGCGTATCTGCTTCAGGTGGGGCGACGCTGGTCCAGAAGGGGTTGAGATCGTTGACTACCACTAAAATTGCTCCGATTCACCCGGGTGAAGTCCTCATGGAAGACTTCATCGAGGGATTCGGAATTACGCAGCACAAGCTTGCCGTCGCTATCGGTGTTCCACCCCGTCGTATCAATGAAATCGTCCACGGGAAGCGCGGAATTACGGCCGATACCGCGATGCGGCTTTCCCGCTACTTTGGTACGACCCCGGGATTCTGGATGAACCTGCAGATGCGCTACGAGCTCGACCGTGCCGAAGACGCGCTGGGGGATACGTTGAGTGGGATTGTTCCGCTCAAGACAGTGGAAGTCGCCTAAAACGCCTCAGTCTGACGAGGCAGTGGCCGGGTCGCGCGAGAGCGTGACCCGGCTTTGCTGTTGTGTGAGTACGAGCCGAATAGTGTCGCCGGTCACCCGATGGTAGGGTGTCGTCATGACGACGGATAGCCAGTACTCATGGCCGCGCTTTTTTATGGAACTAGCGGACAAACTGCTCGCCTTCAAGGACGATCGGCAGGCTCTCATTGCAACTCTGCGGCAGGTCTACGCGGAAATCGGAATGGCTCTGCCGACGCTCGATTCCAGTGGTGATCCGACGGATATCGATCCCTTTACGGTCTACGGACTCTTCAATCGACGCCTCGCTGATACCAAGCGTCGGGCGGTTGCAAACGGGATCGGTGGTGCCCTCGGCGTACGCGCTCCGCTCAATGATGATTTCGTCGGCGTCCCCGTCCTGCTCAATATCAACGCGACCTTCTATGATCAAGCCCGCCGGGATGATGGAGATATCGAAAGGCTGTGGGATTTGTTCGCGGCAGCCCTGGCCTACGCGGATCAGCCGACTGGTCAGACAGAAGCAGTATTCCGTCGCGCCTACGATGCTGTTCTCCAACAACGCAACGCCAGCTGGAACGTTACGATGGGACTCTTTTGGATTCGCCCCTACACCTACGTCAACCTAAGTTCGCGTGACCGTTGGTTCCTCGCGCTGCCCGACCGGATGCCTTCATCGATTCGCTCTGTGCTCGCGGCAACAAAGAAAGTGCCCGAAGCCGCTGAATATCTGGTGATTCGCGACAGTATCCTGTCGGTGCTGAACTCCCAAACCTACGAGTACTCGTCCTTCCCTGAGCTTTCAGAGCGCGCGTGGCGAGTTGCTGAACAAGTCAACCGTGAGAGTAAAGAGGTCGACAAAGAAAAAGACGAGGAAGGCGTAACTCAGACGACGGCTCTCGGCGACGATGGCGTGCAGACCGTGCGCTACTGGCTCTACGCCCCCGGAGAAGGAGCCTGCATGTGGGACGAGTTCTACGCGCGCGGCATCATGGGGCTGGCGTGGGGTGAGGTCGGGGATCTCAGCTCTTATGCGACTAAACAAGGTCTGAAGCAACAGATGCTTCAGACCTACCCCGAAAATGGCACTCAAAAGAATGACATCCACGCCCTGTGGCAGTTCGCGAATGAGATGAAGCCGGGCGACGTCGTCTTCGTCAAGAAAGGCACCACGGAGATTATCGGCCGCGGTATCGTCACGGGCGACTACGTCTACGACGCGGACGGCGGTCACTACCCGAACATCCGCGAGGTTCGCTGGACACACACGGGACAGTGGCCCCTTGATGAGCGCTTGCCGATGAAGACACTCACCGATATCACCTACAACCAGGAACTCGTTAAGCGAATTGAGACCTCATTTCTGGACAGTGATGATTCTGTTGACATCGAGGAATCGACGGCGGTATTCCCCGAGTATTCCGCTGAGGAGTTCTTAAAGTCCGTCTACATGGACCGCGATCGATACGACGCGATCGTGGGCCTGCTGAAAACAAAGAAGAACATCATCCTGCAGGGTGCGCCCGGTGTCGGTAAGACATTCGTCGCCAAACGCCTCGCATACTCGATGATGGGCGTCAAGGATGTTTCGCGCGTCAAGCTCGTTCAGTTCCACCAGAGCTACTCCTACGAGGATTTCATCGAGGGATATCGTCCCTCGGGTGCGGGGTTCGAGCTGGTCAAGGGTGCGTTCTATTCCTTCTGCAAGAAGGCAGCTGAGGATGAGGAGAACGACTACTTTTTCATCATCGACGAGATTAACCGCGGCAACCTCTCCAAGATCTTCGGCGAGCTGTTCATGCTCATTGAGAACGATAAACGCGGAAATGAACTCCAGCTCCTCTACTCCCGCGAACTGTTCTGCGTGCCGGCAAACGTCCACATCATCGGCATGATGAACACGGCTGACCGCAGCCTCGCCATGCTCGACTACGCGCTGCGCCGCCGCTTTGCCTTCGTGGAACTGCGCCCCGCTTTCGACTCCGACGGCTTCCGCGACTACTGCGCCGGCCTCGGCAATCCGAGGTTCGAGGCCCTGGTGCGCGAGGTGGAATCCCTCAACCGTGCGATCGCCGAGGATGAGTCCCTCGGCGAGGGCTTCTGCATCGGACACAGCTACTTCTGCAACATGAAACACGAGAACTGCACCGACGCGGCCCTCGCCTCGATCGTGGACTACGAGCTCATCCCGATGCTCAAGGAATACTGGTTCGACGAGCCCGGCAAGGTCTGCGACTGGACCGACAGGCTGCGCAGGTCGCTGCGGTGATTCGCGTCCGCAACGTCTTCCACATGCTCGCCTACGCCTTCTCGGCACTCACCGAGCAGGGCTACCGTTCCGTGGCCACGGAGGATTTCGACAACGCGGCCGAGCTGTGCGCCGCCATCCTCGAGCGAGGCGTGTCAGCGCAACTCAAACGAGGCCTCGGGCAGGAGTACGTGAGCCGGACCGAGGCGCGCTCCTCCCTGCGCGGCAAAATCGAGGTCACCGAGTCCGTGAAATCGCAGGCGATTCTGCGCCGCCAGCTGGTGTGCTCCTACGACGAGTTCAGCGTCGACACGACGATGAACCGGGTCATCAAGGCGACGGTCGCGCTGCTCGTACGCTCGGACATCTCACGGGCGCGCAAGAAGAGCCTGAAGAAGCTCATGGTGTTCTTCGCGGACGTGCGCGACATCGACCTGCACACGGTGGACTGGAACATGCGCTATGACCGCAACAACCGCACCTACCGCATGCTGATGGCCGTATGCTGGTTCGTCGTCAAAGGGCTGCTTCAAACCCAGAGCGACGGCACCGTGCGCATGATGGATTTCTTCGACGAGCAGCGCATGAGTCGCCTCTACGAGAAGTTCATCCTCGAGTATTACCGCAAGGAGCACCCGCGTTTGAACGCCAGCGCGTCCTTCATCGATTGGGCACTGGACGACGAGGCGTCCGAGGGCCTGCCCGCCATGCGCAGCGACATCACGCTGAGCGCTCGCGGCCGAGTGCTCATCATCGACGCGAAGTACTACGCGTCCACGATGCAAAGCAACTTCGACAAGAGGACCGTGCATTCGGGGAACCTGTACCAGATCTTCGCGTACGTGAAGAACAAGCAGATTGCGTTCGAGAGAGCGGGGGAGAGCGTTGAGGTCTCGGGCATGCTCCTCTACGCTGCGACCGGCGAGGACGTCCAGCCCGACGCCACCTACCGCATGAGCGGCAACCGCATCAGCGCGACGACGCTGGACCTGGACCGCCCTTTTGACGAAATCCGCGCGCAGCTGGATGGGATCGCCGAAACGCTTACTGGTCCGTCAACTCGGGCTTCGTGAAGGAGCGGACCTGGGCGGCGTCGGGGTCGATGGGCGTGACGGTCATGGTCTTTTTTGAGGCCTCCTCGAGCGCGCTCACGGACCGTGCACTTGCCAGGAGGCGGCTTTCCATGGACGACACGGTCTTGTTGTAAAAGTCCACGGTCTTGGCCAGGTGCTTGCCCAGGTTTTCCATGTGACCGGCGACGACGCCGAGGCGCTCGTACAGTTCGCGGCCGAGCGCGATCACCTGGTCCGACTGTTCGTTAATCGACGTCCGCGCCCACGCGGTAGCGCACGTGCGCGCGACCGCCAGCAGCGTGACTGGGGAGCACAGGGCGATCCCCCGCGCCATCGCGTCGTCCAGGAGCGACGCGTCAGTGCGCAGTGCTGCCGACAGGGCAGCCTCGGATGGGACAAACAAGATGACCAGCTCGGGTGACGCGCCCAATGACCGCGCGTAGTCGCGTCCAGCCAGTGCCTCAACGTGCGAGCGCAGTGCTTTCGCGTGTGCCGACAGCTCGGCGCGGCGTCGAGATTCGGCGTCCTCTCCGCTCTCATCAACGGCGCACGCCCGCAGGTAAGCGTCCATAGGGGCCTTCGCGTCGAGCGCGAGGAACCCCTGCCCGGGCAGATGAATCGTGACGTCGGGACGGCCGAGGTCACCCGACGATGTGACCCCGCCCCGGCCTCGTCCCTGAGTGAGCGAGCCAATCGAACGCTGCTCCGCGAAGTCCACGTGCGGCAGCATTCCGGAAGCCTCCAGGATGCGCGCCAGCTCAACCTCGCCCCACGTGCCGCGTGCGCTCCGCGACCGCAGAGCACCCTCCAGGGAAGCGGTCGTGCGCGCCAGCTCGTTCTCACGCCTCGCGGACTCCCGCAGCTGCTCGGCGAGGGCACCGTGCTGACGCGCGCGGATCTGCTCCATCTGATCAACCCGCTGCGTCATCTGCTCCAGCTGCGCGCGCACCGGTGCGAGCGCCTGTAGGACGGAAGCGTCGCCCTGTGAGCGAGCCTCGGCGGAATCGACGCGCCGCGAGAGCTCCTCCGCGCGCGCCTGCCAGTGGGCAACCTCCGCGCGCAGCGCGCCTGTCTCATCAGGCGTCGACGCCCGGCGCGCCACCGCTCCCACGTACCCGAGGAGGGCACCAACCACTAAGCCAACGAGGAGAAAAACAAGCGACATGCCCATGCCTTCACTCTAAGGCGGGCCATGCACATCTGCGTCCGACCCGGTGCAGCGTGGGTGTTCAACAACCTACCGCCGGTCTGATAAGTCGCCTATCCTGGGTGTAAAACTCAAGGGGGAGTGGCATGGAACCCGTTGATCCGCGCACGATGCACGTACTGATTCGCGATAAAAAAACGCTGACCTGGCAGGACGAGACCTGGAAAATCGCGAAGGCACGCCGCGACGGTAACCGCATCGTCGTCACTTACACCACCAGCAGCAAAGAGTTTCCATACGGCGAGGAGAGGGCGCGCCTCTACGACCAGGTCGAGCGTCGAACAGTCGACGCACTCGATGAGGTTCGTGTCGGCGGCCAGCGCCGGACCAACGTCGAAATCATCTGGACGCTCCGCCGCTCCGGCCACCCGCGCGATCCTCGCTACACACTGGCGTACCGCACGGCTGAGGGCACACTCAAACTTCATCGCTACGGACACGATGAGGTACGGGTAAGGTACGCGACGGAAGAGGATCGGCAAAACGCCGCCACCCTCAACTACGTCCGCGAGGAAGTGCGCGCGCAGGCAGGGCGAGCCGGGGCGACGCTCGATCCGACAGCCCGGTACCCGCGGTGGGTGAGCGGTGAGAAGATGCTGCCCGAGGCGATCCTCGCGAACGTGTGGGAATGGCTCCCTCAGGCACCGCGCCGTTCCGCCCTGGAAGCGTTCCTCGCCGGTACGTCCTCCACGAAGACGGGCGCGAGCGATCGACTGATCATGCCCTTCCCCTCCAATATCGATCAGCGCAACGCGATTCGAGCCGCGCTCACACACCAGCTTTCCGTCATCGACGGGCCTCCCGGCACGGGTAAAACGCAGACGATCCTCAATCTCATCGCCTCCCTGATCGCGCAAGGCAAGACCGTCGGCGTCGTCGCGGGGGCGAACTCTGCGGTCGACAACGTCGTCGACAAGCTGACTGAGGAGGGCTACGGCTTCCTCGTCGCGAACCTCGGGAAAGCGAAGCGCGTCAAGGAATTCCACGAGCGTGAGGGTGTCCTTGAACAGAGGCGCGAGGCCTGGGTTCGCAAGGCGTCCGCTGCGTCGTCGGATGCGCCTGCCGGAGCCGACGAAGCTGCGCTGCGGGTCGAAGAAGATCGCCTCGTCACTCTATGGGAGGATGCGCGAGACATTCCGAAGATCCGCGCGCAGCTGACGGCGGCTCAGCGTGAGCGGCATCTTTTTGAGGAAAAGGTACAGGAGAGCCGTCGCCCGATTGCGGACATCTCTCATCTGGCTGTCTCGCGGCGCAGCTCCGGGGTCATCGGTGACCTGCTTGCCCTCGCTCGCTGCGCGCCGAGGGTGGGGCGTGGTCCTCGGGGCTTCATCGAGCGGGTGCGTCGCTACTTTGCTTACGGCTCCTTGAAGGGCGTTGACCTGGGAGATCCGCACGTCCAGTCGGCGCTCCAGCTCGCCTT
Organism: Pauljensenia sp. 27098_8_83; assembly: GCF_041432695.1. NCBI lineage: Bacteria > Bacillati > Actinomycetota > Actinomycetes > Actinomycetales > Actinomycetaceae > Pauljensenia > Pauljensenia sp. 27098_8_83. The sequence goes on from NZ_JAPWAD010000034.1 coordinate 10,014, forward strand.
CTACCGGGCCCACGAGCAAGAACTATCCGACCGCATCGAGCAAGCCGATGCCCGCGCTGCCCGCCACGGCCTCGTCGAGGTGAGCGCGCAGTATCGCCGCCACTCACGCGAAGCGTTGGATGCCGCCTTGCTCAGCCGATTCACGCGCGAGCGTCCGAGCCGCCTCAGTCCAACCGAGCGGCTCAAGCGGCAGACGGAGATCCTCCTGCGCACCTACCCCATCGTGGCGTCCACGTGTTTTTCGATCCGGAACAACCTGGCCGAGGAAGCGCTGCTCGACTGGATCATCATTGATGAATCGTCGCAGGTACTGCTCCCGGAGGGCATGGCGGCGCTGAGCAAGGCCCGTAACGCTGTCATCGTTGGTGACGACAAGCAGCTCGGCCCGATCTTCCAGGGGTGGGAGGAAAGCAAGCAGGAGCCGCCCGCGCCGCGCTTCGACGTCCGTTCGCTCTCGCTGCTCGACTCCATCAAGATGATGCCGGAGTCAGCGCAGGTGCCGAGCACTCTGCTCAAGGAACATTACCGGTGCCATCCCGCGATCATCGAGTTCTGCAATCGCATGTACTACGGCGGCGAGCTCATTCCGATGCGCGTTCCTGCCGACGATGCCCCCGATCCGCTCGCGATCATCTACGCTGCCCCCGGCAACCATGCGAGACGCCCATCGCACGGCAGTGGTTTCTTCTCGCAGCGGGAAATCGACATCGTCACCGATCTCGAGGAAATGCGCAACATCCGGGATGGAGTTGGGCTTGAGGGGGTAGACGAGTCGGGCGACTTCGTGGTGGGCGTCGTGACTCCGTTTCGGGCACAGGCAACGAACCTGAGCAAGCAGATTCGTAGCGACCTCGGCGATGGGGTTCATCCCCGATGGCTGGCGGAGACCGCGCACAAATTTCAGGGGCGCGGTGCTGGCACGATCATCCTGTCCACGGTCCTCAATGCCAACGACCGCTCGGCCGCGCAAGACTTCTACGACGCGGATGCCCTGACGAACGTGATTGTGTCGCGAGCCAAAGACCGCTTCGTCGTCGTGACCACGCATGGGGGCGTCCGGCTCAGCCGAAACGTGAGAGCCTTGCTCGAGTACATCGAGATGAACGATCCGAGCGCCGTCGTCCAGTCGGACATCGTGTCCATTTTCGACGTCCTCTACAACGCGTATAGCGAGTCGCTCGAGCGGTATTCTCTGGTTAAGTGGGCTGATCGTCGGCGCTCGCCCGCAGAAAATGTTGCGGAACAATGCCTGCGAGACGTGCTCGCGGAACCCAGGTATGCGCGCTTTGGGTATCAGACCCAAGTGTTCCTGCGGGATGCATTGCCCAATACGCGCCGCTTGAACGAGGAACAGCGAGCTTTCGTGTTCCGGGACAGCGCGCTCGACTTCGGGGTCTACTCGCGTGTGACGAAGCGCCTTCTCCTTGCCATCGAGGTAGACGGCTGGGAATTCCACGGCATGAGCCAGAAGCAGCAGAAGCGCGACGGCCTCAAAGATTCGATCATGTCCGCGTATGGAGTGCCCGTCCTGCGTCTGCCGACGATCGGATCCGGGGAGGACCAGAAGATCCGCGAGGCGTTGGATCGGCTCCTTTAGGAAACGTCTGATGCACTCGGTGGGTTCACCCCGTAACTGACTCGGCGGCCTCCTGTCGTGATCGTCTACAGGAATGGACGAGGCCGGGGCAGGTTTATGCACATCCGTGCGGTTTCGGGAATGTGGGTGGGAGGATGTGCGTGATGGTTGCGCAGCATTCTTAGTGTTTCATGCTGGTTCTGCGCGTACCCTGAAACAGTAGGGCGCGCCTCCAACGACGGGGGCACGCCGCAGGGCACCTCACCGTGGAGGAGTACAACGCCATGACGGTTCCACCATTGTTTGACCCCCTCGATAGCGAGGATGAGGATCAGCTGCGGCGCGACGCCGCGCCGCGGGACGCGGTCTTTGAGGCTGGTAGCGGGCCGGGGGTTGGTGACGACAACTCGCCCGCGGGGACCCACCCCCGGCTTTGGGCGTGGCTGCACGTCGAGCCGTTCTATTGGACGATGCGCGTGGTCTACGTGTGCCTCGCCGCAGGAGCCATCTTCGCCGTCTACATCAACGGCGTCGCCGAAGGCTGGTGGAGGGCCTGGGGCGAAAAACCAAGCGTCGCAGCCACAACCCCCGCCACCCAGCCCGCACCCACCGCGTCCCCGTCGGCATCGGGCGAGGCGGCCATGTCGGGCGGCTACCAGATCGGCCCCGACGGCGTCCTCGTGCGGCCAGCTCAGTTTGCGGCAGACACCTACACCAAGCCTGAGTTACCTGAGGAAGCCAAAGAAAACACAGAACGAGGAGCAGAAGCAGCCGCAGAACACTACCTGGCCGTTGCAACTTATGCCTGGAACACAGGAGACACTTCTGAAATCGCCGCAGTTTCCGATGCTGAGAGCGGTTTTGCTCAATCGCTAATTAAGAAGATTGATGATGACTATGCCAATGGCTGGACATATGGTCACTCGCTCACAGTTGATCATGTTCTTGTTCTTGAGCCTGTACCCGCTAATGAGACCGATGTCCCACCTAATACAATTGGAGTCAAGTTCAGCGTTACTGCTGTTGATGGTACGAAATGTTCGGGCAATCGGATCGTGGTGAGCGATAAGGAGTATCAATCAACAATCTCATTGTTCATGACCTGGCGCGACAACCGCTGGGTTGAAACACAGGGAAGAGCAGAGTCCCATGAGCGTTAAATATACCGGGGTACGGTTAAAATATTCGGTACTTTTAGCAATCTATGTTCTCCTCTGTCCATTTTCTCCCGCGGTTGCGGATGGATGGGAAGAAACTCCCCACGGTTGGGATCAGCTGGTTGAAGGGAGCGGAAACAGCGACATCAAAACTATTGGCAAGGAAACATGGGGATATACATTCATACCTGGAACACTTCCTGCGGTACCTCAAACGAACAATAGAGATGACACGGGCTATAGGCGCAAACGTGGTGCTTTAGACGGCGTGTCG
>NZ_JAPWAD010000035.1:0-10715 GCF_041432695.1 Pauljensenia sp. 27098_8_83
CGTGTGCGACCGTGCACGCCCGGCACGCATCCGGCACACAAGAGGTCGGTGTACGTGCCACCAACCGCGCACAGAAGCCAACACGCCACGCACCCCGCCACGCACAGGCCCGCCGCCCCTTCACAGGGACAGCGGGCCTCGTCAGCGCGCGATACTCGAGTCACGCCGCAGCGCGCACACACAGCGCCACGACGCACGCACGCGCACGCAACACGCACCTCACTGAATCCGCACGGAGACGTCCTGCGTGGCGCCGTCGCGCACGATCGTCATGGCGACGGTGTCGCCAGCCTTGTAGCGGCGCACGTAGCCGATGAGCTGCTTGGGGCTGGTCACTTCCTGGCCCTCGACCTTGACGATGACGTCGCCGGAGCGAATGCCCGCGGCGGATGCGCCGGAGCCGGGGGAGACGTCCTGCACCTCGGCACCCACGTAGGTGTCGGAGCCGACGGTCGTCGTCGCGGCCTTGACGGTCACGCCGAGCATGCCGTGGGACGCCGATCCGGTGGCGATCAGCTGGTCAGCGACAGAGACGACCAGGTCGGAGGGGATCGCGAAGCCCAGGCCGATCGAGCCGGCCTGGCCGTCGGAGGACGTGGCGAGCGACTTGATCGACGAGTTGATGCCGATGACCGCGCCGGTCGCGTCGAAGAGCGGGCCGCCCGAGTTGCCGGGGTTGATCGACGCATCGATCTGGATCGCGTTGGTCACGACGAGGTCCGAGGACGCCTGGGTGCTGTTCTGCGACGAGCTGTCCTCGTCCATGGAGACCTCGACGGGACGGTTGAGGGCCGAGACGATGCCGGTCGTCACGGTGTTCGACAGGCCCAGGGGCGCGCCGATCGCCATGACGGGGGCGCCGACCTCGAGGTTCGCGGAGCTGGCGAAACGCGCAACAGTCAGGTCTGTGGGCGGGTTCTCTAGGCGGATGACGGCCAGGTCGGTGGTCTTATCGTGGCCGACGATCGACGCGGAGTAGAGGCGCCCGTCCGCGAGGGTCACCTGGATCTGGCCGCCGCCCAGGACGGAGGAGATGACGTGGTAGTTCGTGACGATGTCTCCCTGCGCGTCGTAGATGACGCCCGAACCGGTACCACCCGACGAAGCGCCCTGGGTCTGGATCGTCACAACAGCGGGCGATACCGCGGAGGCGACGTCCGTCCAGTCCGTCCCGGAGCTGTTCGACGCGGGCACGGCCGCAACCGTTCCCCCGTTGAGGTTGGTCGGCGTGGAGGCGCGCAGCATGGCCGGGCGCGCGTAGAACACGGCACCGAGGGTCAGGCCGATCGTCACGAGCATCGCGCAAATGAGGGCGACCCAGCCCGGCCCTTTCTTCGTGACGATGACGGTGGGAGCAGCAGCCGTGGGAGCGGGAACCGCCTCGGGCGAGGCCGGGGCCGCGTATCCGCCGTAGGGTTCGCCCGTGGGAGCGGAGTAGGTACCGCCACCCGCGCGGGTTTCCTCGGCGGAGGGGGTGGGCATCTCGCGCGTGGCGTCCCGCGCGGCCGGCAGTTCCTGGGTGGCCGAGGGGTCCTGAGCCGTCGCACGCTGCGGGTAGCTGGGTGCCGGGGCCGTGATCGCATCGCGCGACGAGTCGGCGTCGGGGGCCGGAATCTGAGACTCGTTCATGGTTTCCTCTGATGTCAGTTCGTTATCTGTCCACCAGTATGAGTCGATTCCTCAAAGGCCCACTGAAAGCGTCCTGTAAGTTTCCTGAAAACCGCTGCTCTCACAGCGAACAGGCTCCCACGACGTTCAGTTGAGGATGTCCCGGATGGCCGCGTACAGGTGTGCGCCGCGCTCGACGGGGACATGGACGAGGCGGGGGCCGGCCTGCGGGGTCTCCAGCACGCGGGCGAGCTCGGCGGGGTGCTCGACGCGGGCGAAGGCCAGGCGGTATGCGGCCGCGAGCGCCTCGTAGTCAACTTCCTGCGCGACGCCGAACCACCGGTCGTAGGCCTCGGGGGTGGTGGCGCGCCCGTGTTCAAGGGTGGCGAAGATTCCGCCGCCGCGGTCGTCGGCGACGATGATGTCGAGGTGTGCCCGGGCAGCCGAAGCCAGGGCCAGGGAGGACGCGTCATGGCAGGCCGTCAGGTCACCCATGACGGCGGTGACGCGCTCGCTCGCAGGGACCGTGGCCCCGCCGACGCTCCCGGCGCCCACGGCGATACCGACGGCGGTCGCGATAGTGCCGTCGATGCCGGCCTGCCCGCGGTTCGAGTGAACGGCGCGTCCCTCCAACGTCGGCACGGCCAGGTCGAAGGCGCGCACGGGATTCGAGGCGCCGAGCACGAGGGGCCCGCTCGAGGAGGCGGCGACGACCCGAGCGAGGTCGAGCATGGTCCGGCCCGAACCGGCGGCGAGCAGAGATTCGATACGCTCACCTGCGTCGCGAGCGGCGTCGCGTACGCGCGACGCCCACTCGGCCTGCGCGGCGTCGACGGGCCCTCGCGCGGGCTCCAGGTCGGCCACCACGACCGAGGCGTTGCCCGAGACGTCGACCCACGGGGCGTGCGGGTCGACGAGGATAACGCGCACGTCGGGTCGCGCGAGGAGCGCGTGGATGGGGCGAGACAGCGTCGGACGGCCCGTGACGACGACGGTGTCGGCCTCGCGCCCGAGGGGTGAGCACACGAGGGACTGCTCGAAGGGGGTCACTCCCCCGCCAGCCCACGCGCCCGAGGCTGGCTCCGCCAGCAGGGGAAATCCCGAGGCGCGCGACCACTCGAGGGCGCGAGGCAACGCCCCCTCACCCGCAACGATCAGCCCGGCGGTGGCAGGACCGACCACGTCCTCCCAGCGCGCGCTCACGGGGGAGGCGGCGAGCACCCGGGTCGGGCGCGGGACGAAGGAAGCCCCGGCCTCGTCCCCGGAAGCCGAAGCGGACGCGGGCGAAGCGGGCGTGAGGGGATCGCGGAAGGCGACGTTGATCTGGACGGGCCCGGGGGTGCCCGCGGGCGCGCCGCACGCGGCGGCGACGCAGCGCGTCAGGTGTCCGACGAGCGTCGTCGAGGCTTCCTGAGGTTCCAGGTCCACCTGCGCGCGCACGTGAGCGCCGAAGAGCCGCGACTGGTCGGTCGCCTGGGAGGCGCCGACGCCTCGCAGCTCGCCGGGGCGATCGGCCGTCAGGAGGAGGAGCGGCAGGCGCGCGTGGGAGGCCTCGAGAACGGCGGGCGCGAGCTCGGCGACGGCCGTCCCCGAGGTGACGACGACGGCTGGCAGGGCTCCGGTGCGGGCCAGCCCGACGGCCATGAACCCGGCGCTGCGCTCATCCAGGACGGCGCGCGCGTCGCCGCCGAAAGCACCGGCCTCGAGGGCGTAGGCGAAGGGGGCGCTGCGCGATCCCGGGCAGTACAGGACGTGCGTGAGGCCCAGGGCGTCCAGGGACGCGAGGATGGCGCTGGCGGTGTCGACGGAGGGCATAGGCCCAGCCTACCGGCCTCCTGCCCCCAGGTGCTCAGCCATGCCCTCCAGGCGCATGCCCCAGCGGGAGACGAGATCGCCATCGACGGGAGTGCGGTCAATGAGTTCCTGGTCAGGTTCGCGCCGCCCCACGGGCAGGCGTCCGCGCTCGGGAATCAGGGGCTCGGTCACATCCCCCACCAGCAGCGAGGCCGTGGCCAGGCCGGCCGCCCGGGGCACGCCGGGCACGGCGGCCGCCGCGGCAACGCCGACCGACAAGCCGACGGAGGTCTCGAGGGCCGAGGAGACGACGACCCCGAGCCCACTCTTACGAGCCACCTTCAGTGCCGCACGCGCGCCTCCGAGAGGCGCCACCTTGATGATGATGACGTCGGCGGCTTCCTTGCGGGCCACCTCAAGCGGGTCTTCGGCACGGCGAATCGACTCGTCCGCAGCGATGGGAACGTCCACCGAGCGGCGCACCTGCGCCAGCTCATCGACAGTCAGGCAAGGCTGCTCCACATACTCGATGGGAACCACGCCCGCGGCGGCCGCCATCGCGGGGATCGCGGCGCGAGCCTCGTCGACCTCCCACGCGCCGTTAGCGTCGAGGCGGATCATCGCCTGCCCACCGACCGTCTCACGCAGGGCATCGGCGACGGCGGCGATGCGCGCGCAGTCGCGACTCAGGCTCACGCCGGGTTCAGCGACCTTGATCTTCGCGGTCGCGCATCCGCCCGAGTCCTTCACACGCTCGTAGGCCTCTTCGGGGGAAATGACGGGGATCGTCACGTTGACGGGCACGAACTTGCGCCGAGGCACCGGCGGGAATCGGCGGGCAGACTCGAGCGCGGCCGCCAGCCAACGGGACGACTCAGCGTCGTCGTAGTTCCAGAAGGGCGCGGCCTCTCCCCAGCCGGCATGGCCGTGCAGAAGAAGGCCCTCGCGGCGCGTCACCCCGCGGAAACGCGTCGTCATAGCAACCTTGTACACCAATATGTCATCGACGCCTTCGAGGGCGTAGCGCACTTGGCGACTCAGTGTACGCATCGGAATGCGCATGAGCGTTGGCTGCGGCGCTGCATTCATGAGGAGCCTCCTTACTTATCGGTAATATTATCGCGCAACCTTGGCTTCGCAACAACTCGATCACGCTGAAACTTGTATGCGATTGTGCAGTAAGCGCACCAAAGTGACAGACTCCCTGACAGAGCAGAACGCCTGGCAAATACAAGAGTATGTCACGACACACGCATCAGTGACTAGTTATCTCACCATCCGCGAACACGAGGGTGCCCTTTGTTCCGATTGGTTAGGTTGCACACGCCCACCGCGTCGGAGGGCCTGGCCACCCCTTCAGCAGGGCCCGTCGAGCGCCCACCCGCACGCACGCGCACGGCAGCCCGCCCCCGCCTCGTCGATTAGAATCCGAGGCATGAGTGCACTCCCCTTCGTCTCCGACACCTTCGATCCGACGCGCTGGCGCGAGGTCGAGGGCTTCGACTTCGCCGACATCACCTACCACCGGGGCATCTCGCGCGGCCCCGAGGTGGACGGCCGTCCCGAAGGCACCGACATGCCGGTCGTGCGCATCGCCTTTGACCGCCCCGACATCCGCAACGCCTTCCGTCCCGGCACGGTCGACGAGCTGTACCGCGCGCTCGACCACGCGCGCCAGACCTCCTCGGTCGCGGCCGTGATCCTGACGGGCAACGGCCCGTCGGCGCGCGACGGTGGATACTCCTTCTGCTCCGGCGGCGACCAGAGGGTCCGAGGCCGCGACGGGTACCGCTACGAGGTCGAGGGCGCGGACCCGGAGGCGGCCACCGCCCAGCGCCGCAAGCAGATCGACCCCGCGCGCGCCGGACGCCTGCACATCCTCGAGGTTCAGCGCCTCATCCGCACGATGCCGAAGGTCGTCATCGCGGCCGTTCCCGGCTGGGCCGCTGGCGGTGGGCACTCCCTCAACGTGGTCGCAGACCTGTCCGTCGCCTCCATCGAACACGCGGCCTTCATGCAGACGGACGCGAACGTCGGCTCCTTCGACGCGGGCTACGGCTCGGCGCTCCTGGCCCGCCAGGCGGGCGACAAGCGGGCGCGCGAGATTTTCTTCCTCGCGCAGCGCTACGACGCCGAAACTGCCGAGCGCTGGGGCGTCATCAACCGCGCCGTCCCCCACGCGCAGCTGGAGGAGACGGCCCTGGAGTGGGCGGCGACCATCGCGACGAAGTCCCCGCAGGCCATCCGCATGCTCAAGTTCGCCTTCAACCTGGCCGACGACGGGCTGGCCGGTCAGCAGGTCTTCGCCGGTGAGGCCACGCGCATGGCGTACATGACGGCCGAAGCACAGGAGGGGCGCGACGCCTTCCTCGAGCATCGCGCCCCCCGCTGGGAGGATTACCCCTACTACTACTGAGGCCTGACCCGCCGCTCAGCCTCGAGATGCGTCCCCTATTCGCGGGGAGTGAGCGTGATCGCGGTAATCGTCTGATGCCTCTTATCGTCATAGGTGACAGTGACAGTGCCCGTGTAATCCTGAGTGTTACCAGTTGCTGGATCGCGCGCTTCCAGCGACGTGACTGTGAACGAGGTGGGCGAATCGAGCGTCACCGCGATATTAAAGGCATCACGCGTTGAATTCATCCGATTGCGCGGCACCGGGTCGTAGACGCCCCTCGTGAAGTCTGGACACAGATTGGCATCCTGAATCTCGCCATTAATACAAGAAATCATGACGGTCCCCACCTCCAGAGCAGTTTCTCGTTCCAATAACGTTTTATCCGATGAGAAGGGAGAAACAGAAACATCCTCATTCACGGGAACGAAAGGCACACGGACCAATGACCCCACAGTCGCATAATCTTCGTCATAGGGAAACTGGCTGCTTTTTGGAACCGCAACGATACTCATGTCGATAGAGAAGGAGCGCGCACCAATCTGATAGAGGCCCGGATAGAGCGTCAGAGAGACCGTGTGCACCGCCTCGGGCCATCCTTCACTCGGATCGAACGTTTCAATGGCGTCATTATTGAAGAACGCGGCGGAAGTGCCGGCGGGGAATGTGACGACCACGCGACGCGCGAGGCTGGTGGCGATCATCCAGGGAGCGTCGACGCTGTCTCGGCGCGCCACCATCTCGATACTCTCCTCACGCGCTGCCGTCCCGACGCGAGGGGTGCTCGTGACATCAAAGGTCGCAGTGAGCCTGTCCGGGGACATCTCCCCCTCGGACACCGTCAAGGAAAAGAAAGTGCGAGCCTCAACCCTGAAGTCCTCCCCCGCATCGCTCAGCATCCAATTGGGGTCCGTAGAATCTGCGAGGCCATCCATCGCAGCCGCTTCGTCGATGCGCCCACCCAAGACAGCGTCACAGTAGGCGTACACCACGCTGGTGGCACCGGCGAGCGCCTCGTTATCCCTCTCCCGGTTGACGCGCTCCACGTGGGAGTGCCACGCGAGCACAGACACGGTGCCGCCGATGAGGACCACGACGGCCACCACGCTCGTCAACCAGTAGCGGCGGCGCGCGAAAAACACGGGAGGCTGGACAGACCAGCGCAGCCGCTCGCGCACCACACGCGCGTACAGGCGGTGATAAAGCTTCTTCGCCGTCATGACGCCTCTCTCACGTAGGAGCGAAAAACCTGACCGCTCCACATATTATCGGACCGTAGCGTTATCGGTAGCACGCCGGAGCACCCACCCCAGGAAGAGCACGACGCCTGCCCCAACCACCGCACCGCACTTGGAGGATTCTCCCGACAACTGAGGCCCCGGAATGTTCAAGTGTTTGCAGCGCCGAGTGACCCCTTGCTATCGTTCGATGTTGCACACCCTGGGAGGTTCCATGTCACGCATTGAGACAGCAACGACTGCCTCGTCGACGGCGTTGCCATCGCGCCCGTCGCGGCGCAAGCGCTGGATCGCCACGGCCTCGTGCGTGGGCCTCGTGGCCGCCATCGCAGGAGGGGGATACTGGTGGCACTCGACGCGCGTGCCAGACCTGACGCGGATCGAGGCGTGGAGCCGCTACATGGAACTCATTGAATCCGGGAAGTACGACGAGGCACTGTCGTATTCGCCCTACCTCCAGGACACCAGCAGGAATGGCAATCATATCGAATTCCTGTCCGACGCTGCGCACGCGCACGCACCCAGCATTGTATCCATCGAGTCAGTCGATATCAACTCCTACGCCATTGAGGGGCGTGTTTCCTTCGACGACGGCACAGAAGCCTTGGGCACGACCGTCACCGTGCTGTCGCAGAAGGACAAGGCCAATGGCAAGCTTGGTTGGTGGCACATTGACGCCCCATCCTTCGGACCAACAGTCACCCTCATGGAGTTAGACAACCTTCGCAGCGTGCGGGTCGGCGACGTATCGATCGATAACCCCCAAGGCTGGTACTACCTATTTCCCGGCAGCTACCGCATCGAAGCAGTCCCCCAGAACCCGGACTACTGGACAATCAAATACGAGCGCCCATTAACCGACGGCGCAGGAGAAATCCGCACCAACATCGCGATAAACCCCTTCACTATCGAAGCCAACGATACGCTCAAGGAATGGGTTCGCGTGCAAAGCGAAGCATTCGCGTCATCTTGCCGCACCGGAACACCCGATGCCTCCAGAGAAGATGCCTGCGGCGCCCTAGCATTGAGCACTACACCGTTCGATCCCACCCAAGACCATCTTTCCGTCGACCTCGTAGGAACAACGTCTTTTGTCCTAGCTGTACCGACCGGCGAAACAGCCCCCACGGATGATAAGCACACACCGAATAACGCCCGGTTTAAGTGCACCATCGACTTCGCTTACGACGGTGCGACGCCAACGCTGGAGTGCACTCTGGATAAATGATTCATGATGTGTACACGAACATACACCGACACCCAGGGGCCACGCGCCCCTCACGCGAGGTAAACGCGCGCCTCCCACGGCACCAGGACTGCCGGGACTCCCCGCTCGGTCTCGGGCAGGTCGCGGTTGGATAGGAGGAGCTCTCCGCTGATCTCACGCGCCGCCTCGCCGAGGGAGGCGGGCTGCGAGGAGAGGTTGACGAGGACCGTTGCCACGGCCTCGCCGAGGGTGCGCCGATAGGCGAAGATCGCGGGCGAGGGGGCGCCGATGCGCTCGAACGCACCGGCCGCGATGACGGGCAGCCCATGTCGGATGTCCGCGAGCGCGCGGTAGTAGGCGTAGATCGAGGACGGGTCGCCGACCTGGGAGGCGGCGTTGATCTCCCGATAGTTCGGGGTAACGCCAATCCATGGCGTTCCGTCCGTAAAACCGGCGTTCTCGCTTGCGTCCCACTGGACGGGGGTGCGCGCGTTGTCGCGGCCGATGGCTGCCAGCCCCTTCAGGACCGACTCGGGGTCCTCCCCCGACTCCACGGCCTCGCGGTAGTAGCGCAGCGCCTCGACATCTCGGTAGTCCTCGATGCCACCGAAGACGCTGTTGGTCATGCCGAGCTCCTCGCCCTGGTACACGTAGGGCGTGCCGCGCAGCATGTGCAGAGCGGTGGCCAGGGCGGTGGCCGACTCGTAGCACCACTCCTCGTCGCCGAAGCGGCTGACGGCGCGCGGCTGGTCGTGATTGTCCAGGTAGAGGCTGTTCCAGCCGACCTCACCCTGGGCCTCCTGCCAGGCGCTCAAACAGTCGGCGAGCTCACCGGGGTGCAGCGGGCGCGGGTGGAACTTCCCCGCCTCGAGGCCGAGGTCGACGTGGTCGAACTGGAACACCATGTCGAGCTCGCGCCGCGCCGGGTCCGTGAACAGCAGGACGTTGTCGCGGCGCACGCCCGGGCACTCGCCGACCGTCATGGTGCCGGCGCGGCCATCGAAGACCTCGCGGCGCATCTGCGCGAGATATTCGTGCAGGTGGGGGCCTTGCGAGAAGTGCGGGAAGCCCTCGCCCCACGCGCGCCCGGGGTAGACGACGCCGTCGGGCAGGCCCGGATCCTTCGAGATCAGGTTGATGACGTCCATGCGGAAGCCGTCGACGCCGCGGTCGAGCCACCAGTTCATCATCTCGTAGACAGCCGCGCGAACCTGCGGGTTCTCCCAGTTCAGGTCGGGCTGCTTCCTGTGGAACAGGTGCAGGTAGTACTGTCCCGTGGCCTCATCCCACGCCCAGGCCGAGCCGGAGAAGAAGGACCCCCAGTTGTTGGGCTCCGCCCCGGCCTCGCCGCCCACGCACCCGGGGCGAGGATCGCGCCAGATGTACCAGTCGCGCTTCGGGTTATCGCGCGAGGAACGCGACTCGACGAACCACGGGTTCTCGTCGGAGGAGTGGTTGACGACCAGGTCCATGACGAGGCGCATGCCCCGCTCGTGAACGCCCTCCAGCAGGCGGTCGAAGTCCGACAGGGTGCCGAACATCGGGTCGATGTCGTAGTAGTCGGCGATGTCGTAGCCGTTGTCGGCCTGCGGGGAGGCGTAGATCGGCGAGAGCCACAGGACGTCCACGCCGAGGGCCTGCAGGTAGTCGAGTTTGGAGCGAATCCCCTCGAGGTCACCGAAGCCGTCGCCGTTGGAATCCTTGAAGGAGCGCGGGTAGATCTGGTAGACGACCGCGCCCTTCCACCACTCGTCGGGGCTCAGGCCGTTGCCTGCGGGGTTCAGAGCATCGCGAGAGAAGAACATGGAGCACCTGCCATACGTTGGGGTCGGGGACATCGCCCCACTGCCATTAGGCGCAGAGTACCGCGTCCGGCGCGGCTCGACACGACGCAGGCGGCGGCGGGGCGGTGCGGGCAGTGGCCCTCAGGTTGCTGCACGAAGCCGACATCCAAAGTCGCATGCAATTCCCGCAGAGCCCACATACACGACGGCACGAAAGTGGCAGAATTTCAACGGTTCGATTTCATAACTTGAAATATCTTAAGGGGAATTGCATGCGAAATTTCTCCCAGCCTGATAAGAGGTAACCACAAGCACTGCGCACACGCAGACAGACACTCATCACGAGTAGCCGAACCGGCCCAACCGGTACAAAACTCCCCCTGTTCAGCCGGTCCAGGGGCTCACCCGGTACAAAACTCTCCCAGCACACCCACACCAGCAGCCCACCCGGTACAAAACTCTCCCCGCATGCCCCAAAAGGCCCATTTCCACGCGTTTTGGCCAAGCAGGGAGAACTTTATACCGCTTCCACCCCCACGACCCCCAGCAGGGAGAACTTTGTACCGCACCCCGAGCCGAACCCGGTACAAAACTCTCCCAACACGCCCACACCAGCAGCCCAACCGGTACAAAACTCTCCCAGCACACCCACACCAGCAGCCCAACCGGTACAAAACTCTCCCAACACG
>NZ_JAPWAD010000036.1:0-9864 GCF_041432695.1 Pauljensenia sp. 27098_8_83
GCGGAATTGATAGCGGACGCCTCACCGACGCTGCTGTGTGTGCGGATGCTGCGTGCGGCGACGCTGCTGCATCCCCGGATGCCGCGTGCCTCGTCGCGCCCATTTCGCCGCGTGCCCGCCGCCGTCAGTCCGCCGTGAGTGCTGCGCTCTGCGCCGCCGCCTCGCGGGCGGCCTTCTTGGCGCGGGCGTGCGCCTCAACCTCTTCGGGAGTGAGGGGTCCCTGCGTCGAACCTGCACTGCCGTCGGTGCGCTCCCACGCGACGGCGAGGCTATCGCGCGCACCGAAGCGCGCCAGGTGGATGCCGACGATAAATTCGAGGCGGTCGGCGCGCTCGGGCTCCGTGCGCAGCTCGATGGTCAGCGCCGACGGCGACGCGACGACGTCGAAGCACCCCAGGACCGGGCCCTCGCGGTCGAACAGCAGGTGGCCGCTGCTCGCCTCCTCGTCCCAGAAGCCCGTGATCTTGTGGCCCATGTGGCTGACGAGCTGCTTGCCGTAGCGCGCCGCCCGCTCGGTCGGAATCGTGGCCGCGGAGATCAGGGGGAACGAGGCCGGGGCGGCCGACGGGTCAGGTGCGGCGTGCGCCGAGGCCGGGGTTGAGGCGTCGGGGGTGCCCAGGGAGGGAGTGGGGGAGTGGGCGCCTGCGGGCACCTCGGTGCGGCCCGTCGAAGGCGTCGAATTCTGCGTCATAAGGCAAACCTAACTTGAATGCGAGGCTTCTGCCATGTGGGGATCTAGATTCGGTCATGAGCGTGCCCGTGCGGTAGCGTTGGAGAGTCAAGCGCTTCGCGAGAGCGTGCAAAGACCGCGCAAAACGTCCCAGGTGGGGCGGGAGCAGGCAGAAGGAACAACGATGACCAGTGAGAAAGTCGAACACGGCGACCACCAGCAGGGCGGCGAAAAGCTTCAGCGCACGCTGAAAAACCGCCACATTCAGCTGATTGCCATTGGTGGCGCGATCGGCACGGGCCTGTTCATGGGCTCGGGTAAGACGATTTCCGTCGCGGGCCCCTCGATCCTGCTGGTCTACATGATCATCGGCGCGGTGCTCTTCCTGTTCATGCGCACCCTGGGTGAGCTGTTGCTCTCCGACCACAAGTACGCGACCTTCGCGGACATTGCGCGCGACCTGATCGGCCCGTGGGCTGGCTTCGTCACCGGGTGGACATACTGGGCGTGCTGGGTGGTCACCGGCGTCGCGGACATGATCGCGATCACCGGCTACACCCACTTCTGGTGGCCGGACTTGCCTGCGTGGATCCCCATCGGCGCGACGACCCTGCTGCTCTTCGCCCTGAACGCGATGACGGTCAAGGCCTTTGGTGAGACGGAATTCTGGTTCGCCCTCATTAAGATCGTCGCGATCATTGCGCTGGTCATCGTCGGTTTCGCCATGGTCGCCATGGGCACCGTTGATACGGAGGGAACCGCGGCCGCGGTCTCGAACCTGTGGAGCCACGGCGGCTTCTTCCCAACCGGATTCACCGGCTTCCTCGGCGGCTTCCAGATCGCCCTCTTCGCCTTCATTGGCATCGAGATGGTGGGTACAACCGTCGCCGAGACCGATGATCCGGACAACACCCTGCCGAAGGCCGTTAACTCCATCCCCGTGCGCATCATGCTCTTCTACGTGGCGGCGCTCGCGGCCATCATGATGGTGACCCCGTGGGATCAGGTGAGCCCCGAGAAATCGCCCTTCGTCACGATGTTCTCGCTGACCGGCCTGGGCGCCGCGGCGACGATCGTCAACCTCGTGGTCCTCTCCTCGGCCGCCTCCAGCGCGAACTCCGGCATCTACTCGACCTCGCGCATGCTCTACGGCCTGGCCCGCCAGGAGCAGGCGCCCGGTATCTTCGCCCGCCTCTCCAGCCACCACGTGCCCCTCAACGCCCTGTTCCTGTCGTGCGTGTGCCTGCTGTCGGGCATCGTCATCATGGGCATGGGTGGCTCGATTTCCGAGGCGTTCACGCTGGTGACCTCGGTGTCGGCGACGCTGTTCATGGGCGTGTGGGTGGTCATCGTCGTGTCCTACCTGGTCTACCTCCACAAGCACCCGCAGCTGCACGAGGCCTCGGCTTTCAAGGCCCCCGGCGGCGCGGTCAGCGCGTGGGTCGTCCTGGCGTTCATGGGGTGCATGGGCGTCATTCTGGCGATGTGGGACGATACCCGCCCCGGCCTCGTCTATTCCCTGATTTGGATCGTGTTCATCGTGGGCGCGGCCTTCGCGAACCGTCACTTCCTGCTGCGCCGGGCCTCGCGCGGCGTGCTCGGCGACGGGGGGACGGGCGAGGGTCCCCATCAGGGGCCTCACCTGCATGAGTAGCGCGATGAATACTAAGTGACTATGCTCACCACTGTGCCACGGGAGCTCGACGCGAGCTGAGAGGGGACAACCCCCGACCGTAGAACCTGATCCGGATCATACCGGCGTAGGAAGGCTCTTCCCTCGTGGCCGCCGTGCAACACGAAGGGAGTATTTTCGCATGGCATCCACTTCCCCGTCCCTCCGCTGGAGGGTCATTGACATCGTCACCGCAGCCGTCCTGGGCGTCGCGTGCGGCCTCATTTTTGTCGTTTGGAACCAGGTGGGCGGTGCGGGCTACGAGGTCCTGAAGGCCGTTGCCCCCGGCCTGGGTGGCCTGGTGACGGGTGTCTGGCTGCTGGGCGGTACGCTCGGCGGCTACGTGATCCGCAAGCCCGGCGCCGCGTTCTTCGTCGAGCTGATGGCCGCGACCGTCTCCATGGCCCTGGGTTCCCAGTGGGCCGTCGAGACCATCTACTCGGGCCTCGCGCAGGGCCTCGGCGCTGAGGTCGTCTTCGCCCTGGTCGCCTACCGCCGCTTCAATGCGATGATCGTGTCCGCCGCGGGTGCCGTGTCCTTCGCCTTCGAGTGGGTTCTCGAGCTCTTCCTCTCCGGTCACCTCGAAAAGGGCGTGCTCTACAACGCCATCTACCTGGTGTGTGGCGCGCTCTCGGGCGTCGTCCTGGCGGGTCTGCTCGCGTGGGCGCTGACGAATGCGCTCGCGAAGACGGGCGCGCTCGACCGCTTTGCTTCGGGACGCGGGGCGCGTGAGCTTGTCTGATTCCAACTCCATGGACGAGGCCCACTCCGCCTCCCCCCGCCCCGTTTCCTCCCCGGACGGCCAGGTGCCGCTGGGTGAGGGGGCGGGCGCGCGCGTGTGCGCGCGCGACTGGGGATGGCGTCACGCCGGGCGCAAGAACGCCGCGCTGTCGGGCGTTGATCTCGATATCGCGCCGGGCGAGCGCGTGCTCGTGTTGGGCCCGTCCGGGTCGGGCAAGTCGACGCTCATGGGCGGCTTGGCCGGCCTGCTGGGCGGCGCCGAGGAGGGCGAGGCCACCGGCACGCTCACCGTGGACGGCGTCGCCCCGGCCGCGGCCAGGGGACGCGTGGGTCTGCTCATGCAGGATCCCGAGGCCCAGGTGGTCCTCGCCCGCGTGGGCGACGACGTGGCCTTCGGCATGGAAAACCTGGGGGTTCCTCGCGAGGAGATCTGGCCTCGCGTGGAGAACTCGCTCGCGGCCGTGGGCCTGAGCGTGCCCCTGGATCATTCGACGACGGAGCTGTCGGGCGGGCAGAAGCAGCGCCTGGCGCTCGCGTCGATTCTGGCGATGGGCCCGGGCCTACTGCTCCTGGACGAGCCCACCGCGAACCTGGATCCGAACGGCGTCGCCGAGGTGCGCGGCGCCGTCGAGGCCGTCGTGGAGCGCACGGGCGCGACCGTGGTCGTTGTCGAGCACCGCGTCGATGTGTGGGCCTCGCTCGTGGATCGCGTCATCGTGGTCGCAGATGGCGCGATCGCGGCCGACGGCCCGCTGAGAGAGGTCCTCGCGCAGCAGGGCGATGCCCTACGCGAGCGCGGCATCTGGCTGCCCGGCGACGACGTGGCCGCGGAGGTCGGCCCCGCGCCCGAGGTTGCCCCGGCCTCGTCCGGTACCACCCCGATCGCTCGCGTCGCCGACCTGACGATCGGCTACGACAAGAATTCCCCCGTGCGCAGCGGCATCGACCTGACGATCGAGCGCGGCGTCTCCACCTGCATCGTTGGCGCTAACGGTGCCGGAAAATCAACCTTTGCGCTGACGCTGGCGGGCCTCCTACCGCCCATCTCGGGCACGGTCGAGGTCGAAACCTCCGACGGCACGCGCGGCGACCCGCACGAGTGGTCCAGCAAGCAGCTGCTCGGCCGCATGTCTATGGTCTTCCAGGAGCCCGAATACCAGTTCCTGGCCTCCACAGTCGCCGAGGAGCTTGCGATCGGCCCGCGCGCGGCCGGCATGAGCGAGGCGGAGATCGCCCCCCTCGTCGACGAACACCTCGAGGCCCTGGGCCTGACCACACTCGCGCGCGCCAACCCCATGACCCTGTCGGGCGGCGAGAAGCGCCGCCTGTCGGTGGCGACCGCGCTCATCAGCGCCCCCGAGCTGCTGATCCTCGACGAACCGACCTTCGGCCAGGATCGCGGCACGTGGCTGGGCCTCGTGCGCCTCCTGCGCGCCGCCCTCGCGCGCGGCGTCACCCTGGTCTCCATCACGCACGACCCCGCGTTCGTGGCCGCGATGGGCCAGCGCGTCGTGGACCTAGGCCAGGTCGGGACGCGCGGTGCGATCCCCGCTGATCCCGCGGACGAGGCCGGGGCCGCCTCCGCTGGGAACGCTCACGATCGCGGCGCGCAGGCCGGCGAGAAGGTGGCCCCCGCGCCTGCGGGCGGCGCGCAGAACCCAGAGCAGCAAGGCACGCAAACCGGCACGAAGACTCGCGCCCGCGGCCTCCTTGCCCGCACGAATCCCGTCGCCCGCGTGCTCGCCCTCCTGGTCGCCACCACGCCCCTGCTGATCACGATCGACCCGGTGAGCGCGGGCGTGGCCCTCGCCCTCGAGCTCGCGCTCATGCCCCTGTCGGGCGTGTCCGCGCGCAGCTTCTTCCTCAAGGCCACGCCGCTGCTCGTGGCCGCGCCGCTGGGCGCGCTGTCCATGCTGCTCTACGCAAGCCCGGGTGGACACGTCTACTGGCAGCTCGGTCCCGCCGCGATCTCGGACCACTCCATGTGGCTGGCGCTGGGCATCGGCCTGCGCATGTGCGCGATTGTCATGCCCGCCATCGCCCTGCTCGACCGCATCGATCCGACCGACATGGGCGACGGCCTCGCGCAGATCCTGCACCTGCCCGCCCGCCCGGTGCTCGCCGCGCTCGCGGGCGCGCGCATGACGTCGCTGATGGCGGCCGACTGGAAGGCCCTCGAGCGTGCGCGGCGCGCCCGAGGCGTGGGCGACGCCTCGCGCATCCGTTCCTTCCTGCGCGGCGCCTTCTCGCTGCTGGTGTTCGCGCTGCGTCGCTCCGGCAAGCTGGCCACCACCATGGAGGCAAGGGGCTTTGGCGCGGCAGGCAAGCGAACGTGGGCACGCCCTTCGCGCCTGCGCGCCGCCGACGCGGTCCTCATGGTCGTCGCCGCCGCCGTTCCCGCGATTGCGCTGGCCGCGAGCGTCTGGGCGGGCACTTTCGCCCTGGTGGGCCGATGAGAGGCCTGACCTGGGAAGATGTGAGCGGGGGAGTGGGCCTGCGGGTCACCGTCCCCGTCACGATGGGCCCCGATGAGGCCGCCCGCGAGCTCGCCCCCCGCCTGAGTGCCCTGGCGGGGGAGCGGGCCACGGCTTCGTCCCACGGTGAGTCCGCGCGCGCATCGCACGGCGTCCCGGTCGTGACGATCGACGGCTACTCTGGCTCGGGAAAGTCCACGCTGGCCGCCGCCCTCGCGCGCCTCGTGCCCGGCTGGCAGGTGCTCCACCTCGACGATTGGTACCCCGGCTGGGACGGCCTCGCGGCAGGAGCGCGCATCGCGCGGCGAATCGCCGCCGACCTGCGGGGAGGGCGCGCCTCCTCCTACGAGGCCTGGGACTGGGAGGCGGGCGCAACAGGGGAGACGACCCGCGTCCCCCTCGCCCCGACCATCATCGAGGGCTGCGGCACCATCGAGGCCGAGGCCGACCTCGCCATCTGGATCGCCGACCCAGGCGAGGACGAACGACGCAGTCGGGCGCTCGCGCGCGACGGGCAGACCTACGCGCCACACTGGCGGCGCTGGGCCGACCAGGACCTGGGGCGCTCGATAGACTAGGCGCATGCTGCCGCCACCCCCCGAACCACCGCTGTGGGGATGGCTCCTTGTCGGGGCCATCGATTTCGTCATCCGCGTTGTCGCGCTGGGGGTTGTGCCCAAGCATCGGCGCGCATCGACCTCGACAGCGTGGCTGCTGCTGATCTTCCTGTGGCCCCTCCTCGGCGTGCCGCTGTACTTTATTTTTGGCTCGTGGTGGGCGATGGGAAGGCGCCTGGATGATGATCCGGAGGCCAGAGCGCTCGTCGACGCCATCGTGGCGGGTTCGACCGCGCCACAGCCCGCGTCCTACGAGGTTCCCACCGGACCGGACGGCCTGCCCTTCGGCTCGGACGGCGACACGGCCTCGATCATGCGCCTGTCCGGAAACCTGAGCGGATTCCCGGCCTCGGCGGGGCGCGTCGGCAGCCTCTACAACGACACGGCGGAAACCTTCCGAGCCATGGCGGCCAGTATCGACGCGGCCACCCACCACGTGAACGCCCTGTACTACCAGACGTCCTGGGACGAGTACACCGCCCCCTTCTACGAGGCCCTCGAGCGCGCGGTCGAGCGCGGCGTCACCGTCCGCCTGCTCGTCGACCACCACGGCATGCGCACGATCCCGGGCCACCGGGACTTCCGTCGCCGCCTGAACGCCATGGGCATCCAGTGGCACGAGATGCTGCCTTTCGCGCCGCTGCGCGGCCAGATCCGCCGCCCGGACCTGCGCAATCACCGCAAGATCCTCGTCATCGACGGGCGCGAGGCCTACATCGGGTCTCACAACCTCGTGGCCCCCGACTATGACACCCCCTCGTATCAGAAGGCCGGCATGCACTACGACGACACGAGCGTGTCCGTCACCGGCCCCATCGTCGCCCAGATCCAGGCGGTCTTCGCCGTCGACTGGTACTACGCCTGCAAGGAGGTCCTCACGCCCGAGGTTCTCACCCCACCCGACGCGCAGGCCGCCGATGAGCATGAGGAGGAGCAGGCCTCGGCGATGCAAATCATCCCGTCGGGCCCCGCGTACAGGGGTGAGCCGAACCTGCGAGCATTCGTGCACATGATTTCCTCGGCGCGCACGCACGTGTCGATCACCAGCCCGTACTTCATCCCAGACGAGGCCCTCATGACGGCGCTGACGAACGCCGCGCTGTCGGGCGTGACGGTCGAGCTCTTCGTCTCCGAGCAATTCGACCAGTTCCTGGTCGGCCACGCGCAGCGCTCCTACTACGGGCCGCTCCTGAAGGCGGGCGTGCGCATTCACCTGTATCACAAGCCGCGGATGCTCCACTCGAAGTACATGATCGTCGACGGGAGCCTGTGCATCATCGGCTCGTCCAACATGGACGTGCGCTCCTTCGGCCTCAACTACGAGATCGTGCTCGTCGCCGACAGTGCGCGCCTGGTCGAGATGCTGCACGGCAACGACGAGCGCACGCGCGGGCAGTCCCGCGAGCTCACGTACGAGGAGTGGAAGGGCCAGCCGTGGCACGTGCACTACGTCGACAACGTGTGCCGGCTCGGGAGTTCGCTCCTGTGAATGGTCACGATGGTCCGGGTATCAATCGCTCTACTGCGAGGGAAAAGGAAGCTTTGTCGAACACTGTGTCCGAATCCCTTGACGTGAATCCCTTCGTTGGGGAAGGGGGTGCTTACGACTCCGTGCGCCCCGCCTACCCGGACGAGGCCGTGGCCGCGTTGGTCGAAGCCGCGCGGTGCGCTCGGGGTACCGACGCGTCGGGGCAGGACGGGCCGCTGTGCGCAGCCGACATCGGTGCGGGCACCGGCAAGATGAGCGAGCTCCTGGCCCGTGCCGGGTTCCTCGTGGACGCGGTCGAACCTTCTGAGGCGATGCGAGCCCAGGCCTCGTCGATCGAGGGCGTGACGTGGCATGATGGCGTCGCGGAGCAGACCGGACTGTCGAACGACGTGTACGACATCGTCGTCTTTGCCCAGTCCTGGCATTGGGTGGATTCTGAGCGTGCGGGCCTCGAGGTAGCCCGAATCCTGGCGCCCGGCGGCGCGCTCGCCATTGTGTGGAATCAGATGGCCGTATCGATCCCGCGGGTACATCGACTGACGCGCATCATGCGCTCGGGCGACGTGCACCGCCCCGACAGGCCGCCCGCACCGGGCGGTGGCTTCGCCCCGATGACACTCACCCAGGTCGCCTGGGAGGACCGCATGACCCCCGAGCAGATCCTCACCCTGGGAACGACGCGCTCCTCGTATATCCGCTCGTCGGAGGCGGGGCGTGCGCGCATGCAGGCGAACCTGCGCTGGTACCTCTACGACCACCTCGGGTATGCGCCGGGGGAGCAGGTGACGATCCCCTACGCGACCCTCGTGTGGATCTCTCACCTGTGAGGGCGGGGGGACGACACCTGCGTCAGTGCAAGCGGATCTCCTCGCGAGCCTTGTTGTCGAACCAGCGCCGACGGCCGTCAGGTTCGACGACCAGTTGGATGTCGGAGCCGATCGGCAGGTCGTAGATACCGATGCAGGCGGGCTCGATGTTGCACAGAATGTTGAAGTCAACCCGGAAAAAGTTGGTCGGGTCGCTCATGTACTCGCCGGTGTCGTCGCCCGAGAGAACGCGCCAGCCGGAGTCTTCGATCTCGACCGGTACCACGCGCATCATCCACTTGATGGTGGCGCTTCCCTCGAGGATCCTGCGCGAGACAACGGCGATTCCGGCGTCGCGAATGTAGGTGGTGTACATCAGTACTCCTGTCAGTGGGTGTCATCCTGCGCGCGCAGGTAGGCGTCGATACGGTCCGCGAGGACGTGCCGGTCCTCGAATGCACGGACGAGCTCATGGAAAGGCTTGCCCCCGTCAACGACGGTCGTGAAACCTGGGTCCGGGGATGCGAAGATGACGTCGTAGATGGGTGCCAGGTCCTCGTCGGAGTAGCGATGGGCGGGGAGCAGGTACTGGAGGGGTAGGCGCCTGCGATCGTCGAGGCACTTGAAGGTCTCTCCGTGGTCGACCAGGACCTGTGCGATGGCGGCATCGCGGACGGGGTCGTGGTTGAGGCTTCCTAGCAGGATGTGCAGGAGCGACGCGCCATCACCGGACTTGTGGGTGAACGACGGATTGCGCTCAAGTAGGAAGTCGACGATCTTGTATCGCTCTTCCGCTTTGCTGTTTCCGAGAGCGTAACTGAACAGGGAACGCCCCCGGTTCGCGCGTGCTTCGTCCCCCGGTACATAGAGGGCTATGAAGTCCTCAAATGTCTTCATGTTCGCCGTGAGAAAGATGTTCATTTGTCGAGGCCTTCGTGCTTGTGGCTGCGAGAGTGATCGACTGTGAAACAGCGGACGTCGAACCCTGTTTGGTGTGCTGGTTCTACTCACCTAAGTACAGTTTAGCGCTTCCTGAAAAGGATGCTGCATGAGATGTGCGAGCTTGTACGCGCGTTGCTCATCGAAAGAGGTGAACTCTACGTCGGGGCAACTGCGCATTGACAGGACCTGCTCGCCGGGTAGTTGTCCGGGGCTTATCGTCCAGCTTGCTCGGAGGGAATCCGGGTCAGCCGTTAGCTCGACTGCCTGCCGCCCATGCGACCATCGGTTGTAGGCACCCAGAAGGCGCACCAACTCATATCTCGCAACTGTCGAACTCGGGGTTCGCAGTGTTGCGCCGACACGGCTTGGGCGTTCGCTCGTGCCGAAGCGGTAGTTGTCTGTCGAGTACCAGAAAGAATCAAAGAGAATTCCATCGATGGTAAAGAACAGCCT
>NZ_JAPWAD010000037.1:0-3375 GCF_041432695.1 Pauljensenia sp. 27098_8_83
TCGGGGAGTTCTTCAGCGGCTGCGCTTTTGAACCCGGTGAATCCATCCATCGCGACGATCTCAATGTGGCTGCGCCACGTATCGGGGCGGGAGGCTAGCCAGGTTGTGACGACCTGCTTGGAGCGGCCTGGGACCATATCCAGGAGCCGGGAGGGACCGCGACGGTCTCGTATAGGCGTCAAGTCCAAGATGACGGTGACGTATTTGTCGCCGTCAGGGGTGTGGCGCCACACGTGTTCATCCACGCCGATGACACGCACGCCATCGAACCTGGCTGGATCATTGATCAGTAGACGCTGGCCTTCAGCCAGGACAGCGGTGTTGGCGGCTCTTCCAGGACACGCCCAAGGCCTGGGCGATGCGCGCCACCGTTACATGATGAACGACCAGCCCAGTGAGCGCCCAACGCACCGCTGCACGCGAGAGCTTGGCGCGAGGATCGGCCGCTTGGCTCATATCCTGGCGCCACACATGGGCGCACTCCGAGCACCGGTAGCGACGCACGCTCACGTGCAAGATCGTGGGACGCCACCCGGAAGGCTCGTGCGCCAAGCGCCTGACCACCGTGTCACGAGCCACGCCCTCGCCCCCACAGCGTCGACACCACCGATCCTCACCAACGATGCGGCATGCCAACACTGCATGGTCTGGCCACATGCGCTGGCCTGTCACTTCCAGGCCTAGGTCATCCAGGCCCATCAAGGCGCTCAGGTCAGGGCGATCAAAGGTAGATTGGGCATGTCGAGGTCTTTCGGATGGACGGTGTAGGAACCCCCATCATCGAAAGACCTCGACCCCTACCCGGCCACGACACGCCCAACCCCACCCACCACACCCTCAATTATGAAGAGCCGGTTTGACCATCCCCAATGATCTGCCGAACAACTGCAACTACTTCGACCTGTGTAGCGACGGGGATGCGATCAAACTGGCTGCGATGCTGAAAGGCTCGGGAGCCGACGACCCCAACCTTCTGTCCCGAACGCTGAGGAGCTACTACAACAATCCAGTTTCGCTATTGCAGCGATTCAAGGCGATCTCTGAGAGTGTTGGTGCAAGCGACGGAGGAACCGCAAAGGACAAGTTCTTTGCAGAAATTGATGGCCCATTGGATGACAGATACGTTGGCCTTCCCACAGACGGTTCCAATGAGGCATACGGCTACTCGGGCGTTGAGCCTAGCGAAGAAACCAAGAGGGCAGCATGTCAAGCTCTAGCTGAATTCAGCTACTGAGTTTGTCATCTGCTTCGTGGCTGGGGCCAGGCGTAAGATACCTGGCCCCAGCCACTGCGGCATAAAGTGCCCAAGCACCCACGAAGAAGACCAGGTTTTCCTGCCAGTCCCCGACGAAAATCTCGTGTGTGCGAGTACTGCGATAGAACGAGTTCGTGACAACAAGTAGTAATGCAGCTGCCCCGCTTGACAAGAGTCGTATCCACAGTGCCTTCACTCGCGGTTGCGGCCATCGTCGTGGCGGGTCAACTATCAAAAGAACCAGGCCGGCGAGGAACGTTCCATAAAGCGGAAGAACCATCAAAAGAGTGCCAGCTGCGGAGAGTCCTGCGGCGGGGATATAGAAAATCCCAAAGCAGATTCCAATCCATGTCGTGTAGGTACGGATCGCATCCCTGATCGTGTGAGCAGGTGTGCCAAATCGGGCGGAGCTGCTCACGAGCATGTGTCCTGCTACTACCGTGAAGACAATCCAACCGAGACCGAAAGATAGGAGCGTCTCACTCCAGTGTTGAGATCCATAGTGGGTGGAAGCAACTGCATCAAACGCGATGAGCATGGTGGCTGCAAATCCTGCACCCAATACTCGGAT
Source organism: Pauljensenia sp. 27098_8_83 (assembly GCF_041432695.1). Taxonomy (NCBI): domain Bacteria; kingdom Bacillati; phylum Actinomycetota; class Actinomycetes; order Actinomycetales; family Actinomycetaceae; genus Pauljensenia; species Pauljensenia sp. 27098_8_83. Next base: position 1,827 of record NZ_JAPWAD010000037.1, read on the forward strand.
CAGTAATGCTCGCCAGAGCGGTGACTCCCATGTTGATGGCCGATCAATGACAAAAAGCAGCAGCCCGGCGAAAGGTGCAAGCCACAATGGAGTGTTCACCGGGGCGGCTTCAGCAGTGAAGAGCAGAGAACCGGGCACTACCGCGAAGCCGAGGATGAGCCCTACCCAATACACGTAGGTCCGAAAGAATAGTTTTATAGACTTAACCACTCACACCTCCCATGGACTTCAGTACCGATATCATGACGATTTTACGGCGGGGAGGCGACCCCATGACCAAAGATGGCACCAACAGGGGCGGACGCCGCGTGCGTGCAGGCGCGAAGCCCGGCCCGCTGGGCGAGAAACTCGCCGCCGGACGCCCCGCCCCGCCTGGAAGACCCGCTCAACGAACCCTTCGACTTCGCAGGTAATGACATTGGCGACGGTGCGGTGCGTGCCGGGGAGACGATGCCCGAACCATCGGACTATCTGTCGGAGATTCAGCGTGACGGCAAACCGCTTGGCGCTGACCTCGTCTATCGGGAGACGTGGCAGTGGCTCGATCAACGTGGCTGTTCCCATTTCGTAGCGCCTCGCCTGATTGAGGCGTATGCGCAGGCGTTTGCCCGATACGTGCAGTGCGAGCAGGCGATCTCCAAGTTCGGCCTGCTTGAGCGGCCCGGTTCTCCCCCCCCTGTGATCGCATCGGACTTGGCAGATTCTAGGGGTGGTTGCAACACGTGTTATGCCCTGAGTAGCAGCTCAAGTCGCTGCTTGGGTGTGTCCCAGTTTAGCGTTTTGCGTGGACGGTCGCCCCGCTGGTCGGCGATGGCGTCCAGGTCTGCTTCGGTCAGGAGTGACAGATCAGTTCCTTTAGGCATGTATTGGCGCAGGAGCCCATTCGTATTCTCGTTGGTGCCGCGTTGCCAGGGTGAGTGTGGGTCGCAGAAGTAGACGTCAAGGCCTAGCTCGGAGGCGATCTTGCGGTGTTGGGCCAGCTCGCTTCCCTGGTCCCAGGTCAGTGACAGGCGCAAGGAATGGGGCACGTCTGCGAGCTTGTCGATGATGGCATCTTGAACGTCAGTAGCTGTATGCCCATTGGGTAAGTAGAGCAGCAGCGTGTACCGGGTCGAGCGTTCCACGAGTGTGCCAACCGCGGATTGTCCTTTGGCTCCGATGATTAAGTCGCCTTCCCAGTGGCCTGGGAGCGCCCGGTCTTCCACACTGGCGGGCCGTTCGCTGATCATCACCATGGGGTCCTTGAATCGTGGTCGTACCTGGCGAGAGTATGCGGCTGGGCGCCTGCGGGTGCGCCCTTGGCGCATGAGGGAAGCGATCTCTTTGCGGAGTGTGCCTTTGGCCTGGATGAAGATGGACTGGTAGATCGTCTCCACGCATGGGTTCATGCTCTGATTATGCGGGAAACGCATGCGCAAGTATGCGCAAATCTGTTCTGGGCTCCATCTGAGCTCAAGCTTGTCCCAGATGATGCCCCACAAGCGAGGATTGGCGCATTTGCGTGCTTTTGGGCGTTTGAGGCGCTTGCCTGCTCGCATGTGAGCAATGT
>NZ_JAPWAD010000038.1:0-3373 GCF_041432695.1 Pauljensenia sp. 27098_8_83
TCGGGGAGTTCTTCAGCGGCTGCGCTTTTGAACCCGGTGAATCCATCCATCGCGACGATCTCAATGTGGCTGCGCCACGTATCGGGGCGGGAGGCTAGCCAGGTTGTGACGACCTGCTTGGAGCGGCCTGGGACCATATCCAGGAGCCGGGAGGGACCGCGACGGTCTCGTATAGGAGTCAAGTCCAAGATGACGGTGACGTATTTGTCGCCGTCAGGGGTGTGGGGCCACACGTGTTCATCCACACCGATGACGCGCACCCCCTCGAAACGATCAGGATCACCTGTGAGTATGCGCTGGCCTTCACCTAAGATCGCGGTATTGGCAGTGTTCCATGACACGGCCAATACGTCGGCGATGCGTGCCACCGTCAGATGGTGGACCACCAGGCCCACCAGCGCCCAGCGCACCGCTGCGCGCGAGAGCTTGGCGCGTGGATCGGCCGCTGCACTCATGTTTTGACGCCACACGTGAGCACACGTCTGGCACCGGTAGCGACGCACGCTCACATGCAAAATCGTGGGACGCCACCCATATGGCTCGTGCGCCAAGCGCCTAACCACCGTGTCGCGTACAACGCCCTCGCCCCCACACTGTCGACACCACCGATCCTCACCCACTACCTTGCAGGCCAAGACGGTCCGATCGCCTCCGACACGCTGACCCATCACTTCCAGTCCTAGGTCATCCAGGCCCGTGAATGCGCTCAGGTCAGGGCGATCAAAGGTAGCATTGGACATGTCGAGGTCTTTCAGATGGACGGTGTCGGAACCCCCATCATCGAAAGACCTCGACCCCTACCCGGCCACGACACGCCGAACCCCACCCACCACACCCTCAATTATAAAGAGCCGGGAAACGTCGTCCACTACGCCGCGATCAAAGCCTTCATTGAGGAACTCGGCACCCGCTACGACATTCGGGAGATCGCCTACGACCGGTGGGGCGCGGTGCAGATGAGCCAGAACCTCGAGGCTCTGGGCTTCACCGTGGTGCCTTTCGGTCAAGGCTTCAAAGACATGTCCCCGCCGAGCAAGGAGCTGATGAAGCTCGCCCTCGAGGGCAGGATCCAACACGGCGGGAACAAGGTGCTCGCTTGGATGGTCGACAACATCCACATCCGCACTGACCCCGCCGGCAACATCAAACCCGACAAACAAAAATCCACCGAGAAAAGCGACGGCGTCGTCGCCCTCATCATGGCCCTAGACCGAGCCATCCGAAACGGCAACGCAGCACCCGCGCACTCGGTGTACGACGAGCGCAGACTACTGTGCTGTGACGGTTTTAGATGTCGAGGTGTTCGACAGGGAGCGGTTGCGCCTTATCGTGTAGCTTGGCCGTTACCTCTGGGGTCAGTTGTTTGCTTAGCTCGTCCCAATTGTCGGCAACGAACAGTTCGTAGGTGGGCTGCCACCATTCTTCGCCGTTGGCAACGTCAGCCCAAGCGTCCTCGCCGAGATGCGCGCTCGCTTGCCATGCAACTGCGCTGCGCTTTGTGACAGCGATCTTGCCCTTTGGCGTCGTATAAGCGCGGTAAACAGTTTCGCGTCCATTGCTAATCTGTGCGGCCCGGCTGGCAGAGCGTCCTTGGAAGGACACAACTACAGGCTTGCCGTCCCTTTCAATCTCGACCCGAACTTCCTCGAACTCAGAGTTTGTTGACATGACACACCTCAATCGTTGCAGCTTAACCCTAGGAGTAACCTGTGGGCATATTTAGATGGATTAGGAACAATACTACTCGCGCCACGGACCACACGATCGGCTCAAACTACTCGTTCCTGTTTAGCCCCACAAGCGCTGGGCGGGCGGTGAACGAGCGCACTGCCATGCAGATGACCGCCGTGTATTCGTGTGTGCGGATTCTGGCTGAGACCATCGCCGGCCTACCGTTGCACGTCTACCAGACCCGTAGCGATGGCGGGAAAGAGAAGGCCGTCTCTCATCCGCTCTACCGGCTGCTGCACGATGAGCCGAACCCGGAGATGACGAGCTTTGTGTTCCGGGAAACTGGGCCTCTGTGCAAGTTGTTGACGGTTTGTTTATGCGACTGTTGTCCAGGCCGCTTGGTGTAGTTCGTATTCGATGGGGGGTGCCGCCCAGGCTGGTGTGGATGCGGCGGCGGTTGTAGAAGTCTTCGATCCAGGTGGCGACCCCGGTGTAGACCTCTGAACTGCGCCCCGAAACTTAGACGCGTTTAATGGTAGCCGTTATGCGGCTTCCCGTAGGGCCTGATCCCGGTATTCTCGCCGGGGCATGTACCAGTGTAAGAAAAGCGGTAACCCCGGCGATGCAGCCAAAGCTGGGGATCGTTCCGGGGTCTTCGCCAGTAGAGTTTACCCTAGTTGGCGCCGCCGCAGGTCTTGTCCATCTGCTGTAAATCTGACACTCTGGAGATGGACGCCTGATAGTGCTCCAATTCCGAGGCCCGTGTTTCGACACGGGCTTTCGCGTTGCTGTGGGTCAGCAATCTAGCTAGGACCAGAGGTCGAGCTCGCGCCAATTCTCGGGCGTGCCCAGGCGATAGAATGAGACGAGCTGGTTGTGAGGATAGCTTTCCAGAACGCCTGCGAGGTCAGGTACACCTCCATCTGTTCCCAAAACAGCATGCAGATAACGTATGAGGCTGAGCTGACCAAACACGAGATGTGAGACGCTCTCAACTGGCTTCATACGAGGATCATCGATTGTCTTTGGTTTAATGTCGAACACTCGCGTAAACAAGCGAGCATGATGAGCCGAATAATTCCGCAGAATATTGAGCGACTTTAGCCACGACTCCAATTGCGGCCCGCTCATATTGCACTCTCTAGCTATGCGATTGCGAGCAGGGTTGGGAGTAAACCTGTACAGGTGGGAGAGCATTCCCCAATCCATGACTTCAACAGCCACCCAGACAGGAAGGACTCCGTCATATTGGCTGCGGTGGTGCTCGACGAAGTCCTCCCGAGAGCTACGCAACGCTTGGCGATATTTCCTTACCCAGTCATCATGCTCAGTAGCGCCCTTAGTGCGCTTTGAAGGATTGCTCGCGGTGGCACTGAGCTTCGATGCATCGAGGTGAATCAGCGGGTCAAGTGCCCCGAGATGGTAGCCAAGCAATGAACGGATCGCTAGCTCTATGGGAGCAAGGTTCGCAAAAACCGCGTGGCGCAATCGAGCATCGAAGTCGTAGAGCGCGAGGACAAGATCGAGGGTGGCGCCGTCCTTGAAAACATCGAGTGCCGTATGTGTTTGGGGATCTACTTGACGCATCGAGTGCCAGTAACCCGATAACCGATAGTAGTTATGCGTACGCAGAACTTCGGCAGCATGAGCCGGATCGTCGATGCCCATTCCTCGTGACTGGAGGATACTGACCTGTTCCTCA
>NZ_JAPWAD010000039.1:0-2641 GCF_041432695.1 Pauljensenia sp. 27098_8_83
GACGAGGCCGGGGTATCTTCATGCGCTTAGGCACCCTGCTGCGGGTGCCGCGCGCACGGCTTCGCCCGTGGGGCTCGCCGCGCGCGGGCGATCCGGGCGCTCAGGCTCCGCTGGGGCTTGCCGCGCGCACGGCTTCACCCTTCGGGCTTGCCGCGCGCGGGCGATCCGGGCGCTCAGGCTCCGCTGGGGCTTGCCGCGCGCACGGCTTCACCCTTCGGGCTTGCCGCGCGCGGGCGATCCGGGCGCTCAGGCGCTCACGCGCCGCGCCAGTACGCCTCCAGCACCTGGGAGAGCGTGAGGAGATCATCCACGTGGCTCATCTCGCGCGCCGAGTGCATCGACAGCAGACCCACGCCCACGTCCACCGTCAGGATCCCCAGACGAGTCGCCGTGATCGGGCCGATCGTCGTGCCGCACGGCATCGCGTTGTTACCCACGAAGCTCTGCGACACCGCGCCCGCCGCCGCGCACGCGCGATTCCACAGGGCAATGCCCTCGCCGTCCGTCGCGTAACGCTGCTTCGAATTGATCTTCAGGATCGGGCCGCGACCCATCACCGGACGGTTATCCGGATCGTGGTGACCCGCGTAGTTCGGGTGCACCGAGTGCGCCGCGTCCGCGCTCACGCACGACGAGGCCGCGAGCATCCGCTCAAAGCCATCCTCATCGCGACCCAGCGCCGTCGCCGTGCGACGCAGCACCGTCTCCAGGATCGGGCCAGCCGCGCCCGTGCGAGATCCCGAGCCCACCTCCTCGTGGTCGAAGCACATGAACACCGTGATGTCGCCGCTCTCCGGAGTCCCCTGCGCCGCGAGACGCTCCAGAGCCACCAGGCCCGGATGTACGCTCGACAGGTTGTCCTGGCGCGAGGCCGCGATGAACTGGCCCTTGTCGCCGAAGAAACCAGGCCCCTGGCTGGGGGTGAGAATCAGATCGAACGCCGCGACCTGCGACGCGTCGTCCAGGCCCGCCGTGCGCGCCACGTACTCCAGCACCTTGCCGTACGGGTTATCCACCGTCCACACCGGGTGCAGGTGCTTCTGCGGATCCAGCTTCAAACCAACCGGATTCACCTCGCGATCCAGGTGGATCGCCAACTGCGGGATACGTGCAATCGGACCCGTACGCGCCAGGACGACCTCGCCATTCGCCAGGATCAGACGACCCGCCAGCGTCAGCTCGCGGTCCAGCCACGAGTTCCACATCATGCCGCCGTACACCTCGACGTCAATCTGGCCCCAGCCATCCGGCGTCGTCGACTGCACCGACGGCTTCACCGACAGCGCCGGCGAATCCGTGTGCGCGCCCACGATACGGAAACCCGCATCGTCGGTGACCTTCTCGGGCACGAACCACGCGGCCACCGCGCCCCCGCGCACCATCACGTGACCGCCCGAGGACGCGTCCCAGGTGCCCTTCTCGTCGACGAGCGTGAAGCCGGCGTCCACCAGGCGCTGCGCCACGACCTCGGCCGCGTGATAGGGAGTCGGAGAATCAAGAAGGAAATGCTGATAGTCCACCGCGTTCGCGTGGACCTCGTCCAATTCAAGCTGTGCCATGCCTCAATGGTAGAACTCCAAGCGAGGCCCGGCCTACGATTGACACATGAGTGATATCCCCGCATACACCCTGAACGACGGCCTGGATATTCCCGCGATCGCGCTGGGGACCTACAACCTGCGCGGTACCTCAGGCGTGTCGGCGATGGTTTCCGGCGTCGACGCCGGATACCGCATGCTGGACAGCGCCTTCAACTACGAAAACGAAGGCGCCCTTGGTGCCGCCGTCCGTCGCTGCGGCGTTCCCCGCGAGGACCTGCGCCTCGTCTCCAAGCTCCCCGGACGCCACCAGCGCTACGACGAGGCCGTCTACACCGTCGAGGAATCCCTCATGCGCGCCGGCCTCGACTACTGGGACATGTACCTGATCCACTGGCCCAACCCCAAGCGCGGCCTGTACGTCGAGGCCTTCCAAGCCCTGCTGGATGCGCGCGACCGTGGCCTCATCCGTTCCGTCGGCGTCTGCAACTTCTTGCCCGAACACCTCGACCGCGTGCACGCCGAGACCGGCGAGTACCCGAGCGTCAACCAGATCGAGCTGCACCCCTACTTCCCGCAGGCCGCCGCGCTCGAGTACCACGCGAGCATCGGCGTGCTCACCGAATCGTGGAGCCCGCTGGGCCGCAAGTGGCGCATCGTCGAAGACCCCGCGATCGTCGCCCTGGCCTCCGAGGTCGGCGTGTCCCCATCGCGCCTCATCCTGCGTTGGCACTACCAGCTCGGCGCCCTGCCCCTGCCCAAGTCCGGCAACCCCGAGCGCCAGCGCGAGAACCTCGACATCTTCTCGTTCTCGCTGTCGCCTGAGCAGATGGCGGCCATCAGCGCGCTCGGGCGCCCCGATGGCCGCCAGGCCGACCAGAACCCGGAGTACTACGAGGAGTTCTAACTTTTCCGGCGGGGGCTTGTGGCACCGCCTGATTTCCGGCGGTGCTCGTTGCCCCGCCAGATCCCCGGCCGCCGCGTGGCCTGCCTTGATGGGCCTGGCCGCTGTGTGTGCCGGTGGGCGGCGGCCCGCCCGCGAGGCTAGGCGACCTCACTTCGTTCGGCGCCGCGCCTCGAAGCCCGGCCAGGCCCCGCCGCCG
>NZ_JAPWAD010000040.1:0-2442 GCF_041432695.1 Pauljensenia sp. 27098_8_83
AAAGGAACGAGGCCGGGGCTGATGCGCGGCGCGAGGCCGTACCCCGCGCAGGCGGCGCGCTTACTTCGAGGCCGACTCGCGATCCGCGTCGCGCGTGATCTTACGGGCGAAACCGTAGAGCAGCCACGTCGCACCCGCGAAGAACACGATGCCCAGCACGTTCGCGACCGGGGTGAAGCCGTCGCCGATGAACGGCAACGCCAGCGGGGATTCCGACCCCGTCGCGCCCGCGATGCCCGCGTAGACAACGCCGAACAGGGACTCGCCCACGATCAGGCCCGTCGCGGCCAGCGTGCCGAAACGCTTCGCGCGCTCCGCGTCCGCCTGCTTGGAAGCCCACCTGTTGTACAGGAAGCCAATCAGGCCGCCAAGCGGGATCAGGATCGTGAGGGAAACAGGCAGGTAAATGCCCATGCCGACCGCGAGCGGGGGCAGGGCCAGCTTGCCCTTCGAGGCGGGGCGCAGGACCTCGTCGATGATGATGACGACGACGCCGATCGCCGCGCCAATACCCAGGAGCTTCCAGTCGATGCCGCCGCCGAGCACGCCCTTCGCGAGCGAGGAAATCAGCGAGGCCTGCGGAGCCGCCAGCGCGTCCGGGCTGGCGCCCGGCGCACCCTGGAAGCCGAAGGATTTCTGCATGAGCTCCAGGACCGGGGGAATGATCAGCGAACCGAAGACGACACCGATGACCAGGGCGACCTGCTGCTTCCACGGGGTCGCGCCCACCAGCTGGCCGGTCTTGAGGTCCTGCAGGTTATCGTTCGCGATCGTCGCAATGCAGAACACGATCGCGGACGTGAACAGCGTGTAGGCGATGAGCGCCGTGTTCTCCTCCGTGGTCGAACCGCGGCCGTGCACCGCCAGGATGACGACCGCCGTGATGACGACGACCAGCAGGCCCACGCCCGACACGGGCGAGTTCGACGAGCCGATGAGGCCCGCCATGTAACCGCACACCGCCGCGACCAGCAGGCCCGCGAGCAGGATGAAGAGAACCGACACGGCAATCAGGACCGCCGTGTTGTGCTCGATCTGCGTGCCGCGCATGAACCACCACAGCAGGCCCGCGATCGGAACCATGGCCACGAAAATGGAGACGATGACCCACTTGCCGGGGATGTCCTGCTCGGTGCGGTCGATCTGCGTGCCCGCTTCCGCTGCGCCGCGCGAGGCGCGCAGCGACTCCGACATGCCGCGGACAATCGGGCCCATGATCTTGATGAGCGTCCAGATGGCGGCGACCGCCATGACGCCCGCGCCGATGAAACGCACGTCCGTCTTAAAAACCGTCGACAGGGCCTCAGTCAGGTCCTTCGCGCCGTCCAGCTGGCCGTTCGCGTACAGGGGCAGCAGGACGCCGTAGGAAATCACCATGCCGATGAACATCGCGACGCCCACCGTCATGCCGACCAGGTGACCCACGCCGATCAGGGCGAGGGACAGGGAGGTGGAGAGCATCGTGCCCGTCGAGCCGATCTTGAAGGCAGTGCCGACTTCGGAGGCCGTCACCTTCAGGTAGCCGAACAGGGCCATCGCCGCCGAGGCCAGAGCGCCCCAGGTGATCGCGAGCAGGCCGCGCTTGTTATCCTCGCCGGCCTCCTGGGAGTCGCCGACCTTGAGGATCTCCGCGCCCGCCACGCCCTCGGGGTACGGCAGGTCCGAACCCGTCACGAGCGCGCGACGCAGAGGAATCGAGTACATGACGCCCAGCGCACCGCCGACCGCGCACACGAACATGGTCTCCCAGTACGGGAAACCGCTCCACCATCCGACGATCACGAGGCCGGGAAGAACGAAGATGACAGCCGACAGCGTGCCCGCCGCCGACGCGATCGTCTGAACGATGTTGTTCTCCTGGACCGTGTGATCGCCCCAGAAGCGCAGAACCGCCATCGAGATGACGGCCGCCGGGATCGACGTTGCGAACGTCAAGCCGACCTTCAGACCCAGATACACGTTCGCGGCCGTGAACAGCAGTGTAATAATGCCGCCGATGATGATGCCGCGCAGGGTCAGTTCTTTGAGCGACGTTTGCTTCGTCGCAGTTGGCGCAGACACGAAAAATCCTTTCGCTGCGTTGAGTAGATACCCTGCAAGAGTAGAGCATGTATGCGCTGCCGTGAATGGTATGCGGTCGCTTAATCTCGTTTTCAACTGTTCTAAATGGGGAGGTGGTGGTTGCTTTGTGTGTTGTCGTGTGATCTTGCGGGGTTGTGTGGCCCTGCTCCCAGCCTGCCCGGTCGATTTGCGTTGCCCGGGGTGTTCTGTAGTAGAGTATCCGGGTAAGGTAGCGTGTCCGAGCGGCCGAAGGTGCAGCACTCGAAATGCTGTGTGGTGTCACAGCCACCCTGGGTTCAAATCCCAGCGCTACCGCCACTGCCGCCCGGCCCCATTGGGGCCGGGCGGTTTTGTTATGCCTAAGTGGCGTGCCGTGTTGCT
>NZ_JAPWAD010000041.1:0-2042 GCF_041432695.1 Pauljensenia sp. 27098_8_83
CAAGCAGGGTGGGGAAACGTGTTGAACACCCAGTCTTGTGGTGGTCATAGCACCGGGGAAACGCCCAGCAACATTCCGAACCTGGAAGCTAAGCCCGGCAGCGCCAATGGTACTGCAACCGCCAGGTTGTGGGAGAGTAGGACACCGCCACAACACACTGATGGGGAGCGGCTAGAAACCTCCGGGTTTCTGGCCGCTCTTCCTATACATTGAATTGCTCGGCTCTACGTTCAGTCCTTCGGGTGATTCACATTATCGATGCCGCCATCGGCGGTCACTTGGTGCATCGTGGCACCGCGTTCTACCCGTTTTGCCGGAGGATCGGCGACTCGGGTATCTGTACCTGTCTACCGGGCCCATGCCTCGTCTCGGTGCTCCATCCGCATGCAGTTGCATGTCCACCAGATGAAAAAACACACGTCACGGACCAACGTCGCCCGCAAAACGGCATGAGTCGTGCGATGCTATTCCCATGGTCACTTCTGCACATCAGCCAGACTCGCACCACCGACATGGTGGGAAGGACGAGGTTCTCGCTCAACGTATGGCGGCCCACGATCGCCTCGCTCATCAGTCCCAGGTTGTGCTCCGGCTCGGGCAGATGCTTCTGTCCTTCGGCGCGAGCGCTTACCGCGTGAAGAAGTCTATGGCGGACGTCGCCCGGGCGGTGGGTATTTCTGAGCATCGCGCGCAGGTCACGTACACCGAGATTATTGCGACGGCTTACGCGAACGGTACATTCCGCACGGAGCTCGCCGAGCAGCGCCTCATGGGCGTGAACGCAGACAAGATCGACCGCATCAATAACTACGTCGCTTCGCTCAACGGCAAGTCCGTGCGCGTTGAGGACGTTTCCGATGAGCTCGATAAGATCGCGAAGGTGCCCGGCCTTTACGACTGGTTCTCGAATGCGCTCGCATCGGGTCTCGCGTGTGCGGCGTTTGCGTTCCTGAATGGTGGGGGATGGGTCGAGTGCTCGGCCGTCGCCGTGGCCTCGTTCTTTGGTCAGGCGCTGCGTCGTCAGATGCTTGTGCGTCACATGAACCACTTCGGTGTGTGGATGGCCTGCGGTGCTCTTGCTGCGATGATCTACATCCTCTTGGTTGCTCCGGCTCAGCACTTCCTGGGCATCGAGTCGACCCACCAAGCGGGCTTTATTTCCGCACTGCTGTTCCTGGTTCCCGGCTTCCCGCTCGTGACGGGCCTGATCGATCTCGTCCGACAGGACTTCCAGGGAGGTCTCGGGCGCCTCGTGTATGTGGCGATGCTTGTCGCGTCGGCGGGTGTGGCTGTATGGGCGATCTCCGCTATCTTCGGCTGGTCTGTGACCCCCGAGTACGGTGTCTCGCTCGTTCCATGGTTGCACTACATACTGCGCTTCCTCACGAGCTTCGTCGCGGCATACGGTTTCGCGATGCTCTTTAACTCGCCTCACCGTGTATGCGCGACGGCGGCCATTATCGGTGCGGTTATCAACACCGCTCGCATCGCCCTGCACCTGGAGCTGGGTGTTCCGGCTCCCGCGGCCGTCGGCCTTGCCGCGCTCGCTGCTGGTCTCCTCGCCGTCTTCGTGGCCCGCAGGACGCGCTTCTCGCGCGTGACCCTGTCAGTTCCCGCAGTCGTCATCATGATTCCCGGTGTGCCGCTTTATCGGGCGCTCACGTACCTGAACAATCAGCAGATCGACGATGCCCTCGCTTCGCTCTTTACGGTCATGTTCACGATCGTTGCCATCGGTATGGGCCTGGCGCTCTCGCGTATGCTCACCGATAAGAACTGGCTCGTCGAAAAGCAAGAACGTGTCCCGAACCTGTGGGAGTACGAGGGGGAGAACGCGTGACCTTCGACATCGAAGCGAATCTGATGCCGCCGTCGTTCGAGTTCGAGTACGCGATCGACCGCGACGAGATCCGCGCCGTCGGCCGCAACATCGCGATCGTGTGCGTGGCGGCAGTGACCGCTCGCGTGCTCGTTGCGCTGATTCAGCGCTGACGCTCATTCATTCACGAGGCCGTGGCCGGGAAACCGGTCGCGGCCTCGTT
>NZ_JAPWAD010000042.1:0-1593 GCF_041432695.1 Pauljensenia sp. 27098_8_83
GCAAGATCATCGTGACCTCACCCGGGAAGCGCTCCGTGCGCGGCCTCATCTGGGTGGACATGGTGTGGCCGTGGGTGATCGCCTACGACCTGTGGAACCACGCGTTCTTGTACAACTCGCTGGCCGACTACACGTGGTACTGCACGCTCGCCCTGCTGCTCGCCTGCACAATCCCCGCGTTCACGTGGGCGAAGGGCCAGTGGATCTGGTTCCGCTGCTTCACGCTGGTCTTCTGGATCTCCATGAACACCCTCCTGCCCGAGGTCTTGGTCCCTCCCTCGGACATCTTCAACTTCGCGACCATGGACCCGCGCGCCAACATCGCGTGTGCGGCCCTGGCGCTCACGGCCAATGTCGCGTTGTTCGCCTACTGGCTGTACAAGATCATTGCCTGCCGTCGAAACCCGATCACGGGCGTCCTGTACTGCGAGCTGGCCGAGTTCCGCACCATCGTGCGCGAGCACTGCGATGACAAGGACAAGTACTTCCTCGTCGACCGCATCCCCGAGACACCCGAGGAGCTAGGCTTCGAACCCGACTCACCTACCCCGCCGCCTGATGGGTATCGAGCCTGGATGCCCTGGTGGAGGGGAGAGGATAGGAGGCATCCGTCAAAGAGGGGGGCTGGTTTGCGGCCGTAGATTCTCTTGCCGCGTCCCGCATTGCCGAGGCCTCCCCGCGTTGACGCGGGGAGGCCTCGGTTGCGTGGGCGTGAGTTCAGTCCGGAGCTTGTCTAGTAAAAAGCCCGTGAAGCGCCGCGTCGGGATGCACCTTTTGGTGCTCGGTGCTTTCTAACACGTGACACCACCACTGCTAGCAGTAAAGCTCCGGTCTTAATGCACCTCATGGCGCTCGGTGTTTTCTGCCGAAGCCGATTGAGCCTACTCCGGACAAGCCTGTGACGTCTTAATGCACCTTATGGCGCTCGGCGCTTTCTAACTCGTACTGCACCAAGCTTGGTAACGACACCAAGGGTGAGTCTTAATGCGCCGTTTGGCATTCGGTGCTTTCTAACCGTGCTGGCAGCGAACATGTTCTACAACGCGAACATCACGTCTTAATGCACCTCATGGTGCTCGGTGCTTTCTGACAGCGAGGCGTGTTCTACGTATCTGGCGTCGTTTTCGGGTCTTAATGCACCTTTTGGCGCTCGGTGCTTTCTGACGGTGGGCGTGTGCTCGCCTCCAGAACGCTGCTGTCGGGTCTTAATGCACCTTTTGGCGCTCAGTGCTTTCTGACGCGCGGGAACGATCTTCGGCGCCGCTGCCGGCCTCTTTGGGTCTTAATGCGCCTTTTGGCGCGCGGTGCTTTCTGACGCACAACCTGATCGGTATCGGCACCATAACCTGCCTGTCCTAATGCTCCTTTTGGCGCTCGGTGCTTTCTAACCCTCAACTTCCTCCACAACGACCCCTATGCGTCCACGTCTTAATGCACCTTGTGGCGCTCGGTGCTTTCTGATAGACCTACAAGCAGGTCGGCCTGGCGCTCGTGCAGGTGTCTGAATGCACCTTGTGGCGCTCGGTGCTTTCTAACCGACGACTTCGACATCGACTTCAACCAGCAGAAGTACCTGTCTTAATACACCTTATG
>NZ_JAPWAD010000043.1:0-1584 GCF_041432695.1 Pauljensenia sp. 27098_8_83
ACTTCAGCATGGGCGGTCATAACGCGGTACCAGAATATCAACTGGTTGTCCATCGACTACGCCTGTCGGCCTCGCCTTAGGACCCGACTAACCCAGGGCGGATAAACCTAGCCCTGGAACCCTTAGTCAATCGGCGCTGCGGATTCTCACCGCAGATTCGTTACTCATGCCTGCATTCTCACTCCCACACAATCCACCAGAAGTTCCCTCCAGGCTTCACCTCGTGCAGGACGCTCCCCTACCCAACAACACACCAGCACTCCAGTTCCTGGCGCCAGCATCGCGTGTTGTTGCCACAGCTTCGGCGGTACGCTTGAGCCCCGCTACATTGTCGGCGCAGAACCACTTGACCAGTGAGCTATTACGCACTCTTTCAAGGATGGCTGCTTCTAAGCCAACCTCCTGGTTGTCACCGCGACTCCACATCCTTTCCCACTTAGCGTACGCTTAGGGGCCTTAGCTGATGATCTGGGCTGTTTCCCTCTCGACTACGAAGCTTATCCCCCGCAGTCTCACTGCCACGCTACACCTAATGGCATTCGGAGTTTGGCTGACGTCAGTAACCCACAGGGCCCATCGGCCATCCAGTAGCTCTACCTCCACCAGGGACCACGCGACGCTGCACCTAAATGCATTTCGGGGAGAACCAGCTATCACGGAGTTTGATTGGCCTTTCACCCCTACCCACAGTTCATCCCCCAGGTTTTCAACCCTGGTGGGTTCGGTCCTCCACACAGTCTTACCTCTGCTTCAACCTGACCATGGGTAGATCACCCCGCTTCGGGTCTAGAACACGCGACAAACGCCAATATTTCAGACTCGCTTTCGCTACGCATACCCCACACGGGTTAAGCACGCCACGTATCACTAACTCGCAGGCTCATTCTTCAAAAGGCACGCCATCACCCCACAAGGCTCTGACGGCTTACAGGCACACGGTTTCAGGTACTATTTCACTCCCCTCCCGGGGTACTTTTCACCATTCCCTCACGGTACTATGCACTATCGGTCATCAAGTAGTATTTAGGCTTACCAAGTGGTCTTGGCAGATTCACACGAGATTTCACGAGTCCCGCGCTACTCGGGCACCACACCCACACACACTATCACCGGTCCGCTTACACGACTCTCACGCTCTACGGTCAGCCATCCCAAACTGTTCAACTCCCAGCAACAACACGCGCGACCCCCCGGCAGAAGGATCCAACATGGCCCCACAACACCAAACACGCAACGGCCGCCGCCTCTGGCACGCATCTGGTTTAGCCTCCTCCGCTTTCGCTCGCCACTACTCACGGAATATCTTTTCCTGCGGGTACTGAGATGTTTCACTTCCCCGCGTTCCCCCCACCACCCTATACACGTTCAGATGATGGTAACCCAGCACAACCCAGGTTAGGTTCCCCCATTCGGACACCCTCGGATAATAACGCTCGCTCGCCAGCTCCCCGAGGCATATCGCAGGCCGCAACGTCCTTCATCAGCTCTTGATGCCAAGGCATCCACCGAATGCCCAACAAAACTAAACAAAACACAAAAAACAGTACAGAACAAATATGCTCGCAACCACTATACAAATCACAA
>NZ_JAPWAD010000044.1:0-1481 GCF_041432695.1 Pauljensenia sp. 27098_8_83
TCGACAACAAACATGATCGCGGATAACCTTACCAGCGTCGGCACGTCGGCTTCCGGCAGGCCCAGGCCGTACAGCGCTGCACTAGATACAGCAGCAATGCACTAGATAGGAGAGCGTTGCACTGCCTACTATCCAGTGCAACGCTGCGCTAACTAGTGCAATGCCACTGGCCAACAAGCCCCATCGCGGAAAAGCTGCTCCATAACAACCCCAACAAGCGTCCGGCAGGCCCAGGCCACGCAGCTCTGCACCACTTAGGGAGCATTACACCAGTTAGGGAGCATTACACCACCTCCGAGCTGGTGTAACACCCCGCTAAGTGGCGTAACACCACTTGGAAACAAGCCGCACTGCGGAGACCCGCCCCGACTCGCCAGTCAAAGCGCAAGGCAACGCAGCTCAGTGGCGACTAAAGAGACGACTCACGACCGAAAAACAAGCGCCCGGCACGACCATGAGACACACACTCATCACGCCTGCACCCACCACGGCCAGCACAACCAACACCCGAGCAAACAAACATCTCGGGAGCACGCGACATAGTTCCCCCACAATCTCGCATGCAATTCCCCCCGGCGCCACTCCAGATACATCCAGAAAACGTTGAGATTCCAAGGATTTGATTTCAAAACCTGAAACATCAGGAGTAGTGTCCCGCATAGTGGTGTAACCGTGTGGTGGTCGGCTCGTTTGATATGGGTGCGGTCACCGTGTGATCCTTCGAGAAAGTTTCCTACTTCTGACTCGAAACGATTTGGAGGCACAACGATGACCGCTCCTCATATTATCGACCCTGCTGGCATGCTTGGCGAGGCGTTGTCCCAGGCGTCCCCGGATTTGATGCGTTCCTTGCTCCAGCACGTGATCAACGCGTTGTTATCAGCGGACGCTGATGCGGTGTGCGGGGCCCAGTGGGGTCAACAAGACCCGCAGCGTCAGACCAGGCGCAATGGGTATCGCTACCGGCCCTTGGACACCAGGGTCGGCACCATTGACGTGGCGATCCCCAAGCTGCGCTCAGGTACCTACTTTCCACAGTGGCTGCTCCAGCGCCGTAAACGCTCCGAAAGCGCCTTGATCACAGTGGTCGCTGACTGCTACTTAGCGGGAGTGTCCACGCGCCGCATGGACAAGCTCGTCAAAACCCTGGGGATCACAGGACTGTCGAAGTCCCAGGTCTCACGTATGGCATCGGACCTGGACGAACACGTGGACGAGTTCCGTCATCGCCCCCTCGATGATGCTGGGCCTTTCACGTTCGTCGCCGCTGACGCATTGACCATGAAGGTGCGCGAAGGAGGGCGCGTCGTCTCGTGCGCGGTCCTGGTTGCCACCGGAGTCAACAATGACGGACACCGCGAAGTGCTGGGGGTGCGCGTATCCACCAGCGAGACCGGTCCAGCCTGGAAGGAGTTCTTCGCTGACCTGGTCGCCCGAGGCCTCACCGGCGTGCGCCTGGTCACCAGCGACGCCCATCTGGG
>NZ_JAPWAD010000045.1:0-1389 GCF_041432695.1 Pauljensenia sp. 27098_8_83
TATGGGGGTTAGAGGTAGGGGGTGATTCGGTCGGGGTAGGCGGTGGTGAGTTGGGCGAGGGCTTGTTTCCAGTTGGTGGTGGTGCGTCCTTGGATGAGGCGTGTGGGGGCTGTTCGTTTGTTGGCGGGTTTGCCGGCGTCTGTGAGGCGCTCGGCGGCTCGTTTGTCTTCGATGTCGCAGATGGCGAGCCATAAGAGTTTGACGGCGGCTTCTTCGCTGGGGAAATGCCCGCGGTTCTTGGTGATTTTGCGTAGCTGGTAGTTCAAGGACTCGATAGCGTTGGTGGTGTACACGACGCGGCGCAGCATGGGAGGGAACGCCAAGAACGGCGTGAAACGCTGCCAGGCGCGCTTCCAGGTCGCAACGGTTTGGGGGTAGCGCCCTCCCAGGTCACTGGCCGCGAAATCCTCTAGCGCCTCTCGGGCGGTTTCCTCATTGGGCGCGCTGTAGACCCGCTTGAGAGCTGCGGCGACGCTCTTGCGGTCCTTGTAGGACACGAAACGCATGGAGGCGCGGATTAAGTGAACGACGCAGGTTTGGACCATGGACTGGGGCCAGGTCGCTTCAATGGCTTCGGGAAGGCCACTCAACCCGTCGCAGCACACGATCAGGACATCGCGCACGCCCCGGTTGGCCAGCTCGGCGCACACGTGGGCCCAAAAAGCCGCGCCTTCATCGGCTTGGACCCAGATGCCCAGCACATGCTTAACACCGTCCATGTCCACTCCGACCGCCAGGTGAGCGGCCCGGTTCTCCACCGTGTGATCGCTTCGGATTTTGATGCGGATCGCGTCCAGGTAGATCACCGGGTAGAACGCTTCTAAGGGGCGGTGCTGCCACTCCAAGACAGCGTCGCACACCGCGTCAGTGATCGTGGAAATCGTTGCGGCGCTGACCTCCACGCCCAGGGTGGAGGCCAGGTGATGGCGGATATCGCGTACCGTCATCCCCCCGGCATACAAGCTGATAATCATCGAATCCAAGCCATCGAGGCGCCGCTGTCCTTTGCGTACCAGGCGCGGGGTGAACGAGCCTGCCCGGTCCCGGGGGACCTCGATCTCGAAGGCTCCCACCTCCGACATCACGGTCTTCTTCGTCGTGCCGTTCCTCGTGTTCGAGCGCGCCTGCGCGCTGGTCTGGCCCTTCTCATACCCCAAGTGCTGGGTCAGCTCCGCGGCCAGGCCGCGCTCCAAGGCCTCCTTGAGCAACGCGGGCAACAATCCCTGGCTGCCCGTCATCTCGACCTCGCCAGCATCAAGACGCTCAAACAACGCATCCAACGCCCCCGAGCGACGCAGGTCCTCCACAGCCTCACGCCCACTAGCGCGAGCCACAACAACATCATCATCATTCATCATGCATCAATCCTTTCAAACAAAAAGACGGATA
>NZ_JAPWAD010000046.1:0-1356 GCF_041432695.1 Pauljensenia sp. 27098_8_83
TCTAGGCCTCCTGCGATGAGGAGCATTCGGAGTTTGTAGTTGGTGGGGTTGCGGTAGCCTCTGGCGGTGCGTCTGCCTAGTTCGATGATTCCGTTGATGGCTTCTGTGGGGCCGTTGCTGGCTCCACCGGTGTCGAAGTAGGCCAAGAATGCGTCCTTCCACTTGCGTAGGGTCCGCCCCAGACGAGCGATTTCGGGGATGGGACACGTTGGTAGGCGCTCAATGAGGTGTGCGGCCAGGCGTCGGCCTTGGGCGGGTGTGGCTTGATGGAAGACGTCGCGGACTTGCTGGGCGCAGTGGTAGGCGACTTCCACACTGATATGCGCCTCATCTGCCGTGAAGGCCTCACGGAGTCGTTCTTGTTGACGCTTCGTGAGCCGATCACGCGAGGCGCGCAAAAGATTGCGGATCTGATAGAGGGGATCGCCCTTGCGCCCGCGGTGACCGGTCGTGTCTTGCTGGACGCGGCGGCGTACCTCATCAAGGGCATCGCCGGCGAGCTTGACGATATGGAAGGCATCGAGGACGCTGGTTGCGTCTTGGAGCTGGTCGTCGATGGCGTTCTTGTATCCTTGGAAGGGATCCAGCGTCGCGATCTGGATACCGGAGCGAAAGTCTTCGCCGCGCTCTTCTAGCCAGTTCTTGTACACGGTGCCAGACCTACCCGGAACCAGGTCCAACAAGCGGGCCGTGGGATGCTCCTCCCCGCAAGTCAGGTCCACGATGCCGGTGAGTTCACGTGGGCCCCGGTGGCGTCGGTCCTGGTGGTGCCACACGTGCTCGTCAACCCCCAGCACCCGAATCCCTGTGAAGCGGGCGGGGTCATCAGATGCGGCTTGCAGGCACGGCTTGATATGGGACCACACGGTATTCCACGTGGTTCCTAACTGTCGGGCCAGCCCCAAGATAGTGGCTCCCTCGAAGCGCAACTGTCGGATCGCCCAGCGGATCGCCCGCACACCCAGACGCGCCCGAGGTGCGCACATTGAGTGGTTCTGCTCGCTAAAGGTCGCGATCTGGCAGGTGGTTTCGCGGCATATCCATCGGCGCTTAAACCATCGGATCCGCACTGGAACCCCGGCCCAGGGCGCGTCGATCACCTCCACCACCACGCGCCCGTGGCCTTGTGCGATCACCCCACAACCCGGGCAGCCAGCGCGGCGATCACAGGACTCTATGTCGAGCATCAGACCGTACTCACGCCGAGCGGCAGCAACCAGATGGAAGCCCTCCAAACCGACGAGCAGATCACACCGATCACAACGATTAAGCGACACGGAGCAGCAGCAGGTAGGGTGAGACATTGTCGAGGTCCTTTGAAGATCGCGGGGGTTGAAGTCCGCTCATCATCAAGGA
>NZ_JAPWAD010000047.1:0-993 GCF_041432695.1 Pauljensenia sp. 27098_8_83
AGCCCCAGTAAACGGCGGTGGTAACTATAACCATCCTAAGGTAGCGAAATTCCTTGTCGGGTAAGTTCCGACCTGCACGAATGGCGTAACGACTTCTCCGCTGTCTCAACCGCGAACTCGGTGAAATTGCAGTACGAGTAAAGATGCTCGTTTCGCGCAGAAGGACGGAAAGACCCCGGGACCTTTACTATAGCTTGGTATTGGTGTTCGCTTGGACTTGTGTAGGATAGGTGGGAGACTGTGAAGTTGCCGCGCCAGCGGTGGTGGAGTCGTCGTTGAAATACCATTCTGGTTCAAGCGGTCACCTCAACCTAGACCCGTGATCCGGGTTGGGGACAGTGCCTGGTGGGTAGTTTAACTGGGGCGGTTGCCTCCTAAAATGTAACGGAGGCGCTCAAAGGTTCCCTCAGCCTGGTTGGTAATCAGGTGGCGAGTGCAAGTGTACAAGGGAGCTTGACTGTGAGACCGACGGGTCGAGCAGGTGCGAAAGCAGGAACTAGTGATCCGGCCATGGCACGTGGGTGCGTGGTCGCTCAACGGATAAAAGGTACCCCGGGGATAACAGGCTGATCTTGCCCAAGAGTCCATATCGACGGCATGGTTTGGCACCTCGATGTCGGCTCGTCGCATCCTGGGGCTGGAGTTGGTCCCAAGGGTTGGGCTGTTCGCCCATTAAAGCGGTACGCGAGCTGGGTTCAGAACGTCGTGAGACAGTTCGGTCCCTATCCTCTGTGCGCGCAGGAAACTTGAGAAGGGCCGTCCCTAGTACGAGAGGACCGGGATGGACGAACCTCTGGTGTGCCAGTTGTACCGCCAGGTGCATGGCTGGTTGGCTACGTTCGGAAGGGATAACCGCTGAAAGCATCTAAGCGGGAAGCCTGCTTCAAGATGAGGTTTCCACGCCCCCCCGTGGGGTGAGAGGCCCCCGCCAGACGAGCGGGTTGATAGGCCAGAGGTGGAAGCACCGCGAGGTGCTCGCGAGCCGACTGGTAC
>NZ_JAPWAD010000048.1:0-919 GCF_041432695.1 Pauljensenia sp. 27098_8_83
CCTAAAAAAATCGATTGCCCTGAAGGCGCAGAGGCGCTCCCAAACCGGGACAAAGCCCTAGTGGTCGCCGAGCTTTCAGGGCGCGGACATGCGGTGTGTGATCTCCTTGAGGCCGCCGGTCTTGCCAGGTCGAGCTACTACTACGCGCTGGCTCACCCCCAGCAGCCAACCCGGGCGTATCTGCGGCCCAAGGTCGCCCAGATCTTTTCACGAACCCCCAACGGGTGTGGTCACAGGCAGGTAGCCATGTGCCTGCGCGCTGAGGAAGGGGAGCGCATCGCCGATAAGACGGTCTTGAAGATGATGCACGAGATGGGGCTGCGCTGCGACATACGCCGCGAGAGGGCCTACCACAGGTACAACTCCTACAAGGGGGACGTGGGGCAAAGTTTCGACAACATCATCGGCCGCGACTTTAAAGCCGATGGGCCCTGGCAGAAAATGGGTACCGACGTCACCGAGTTCAAGCTCTCCTTCGGTAAGGCCTACCTCGCTCCGGTCTACGACTTTGCCAGCAAAGAGATCGTGGCCCACTCCATTTCGATGTGCCCCAACCTCGCCCAACAAAAAGAGATGCTCCAGATGCTCATAGATGCCAAACCCGCAGGAGCTGAGCCGATCGTGCACTCGGACATGGGATGGCAGTACCAGCACAAGGCCTACATCAGTGCGCTCGCCGATAACGGTTTCATCCAGAGCATGTCACGCAAAGGCAACTGCATCGACAATGGCGCCACTGAGCAGGTTTTCGGGCACCTCAAGGACGAGTTCTTTCGCGGCCAGGACTGGCAGACCTTCGAGAGCTTCAAAGCCGACCTCGACGCCTACATCACACACTGGAACACAACAAGACGCCAAGTAAAGCTCAAGGGCCTGACCCCGGCAGAATACCGGGATCAGGCCCTACAGGAAGCCGCAT
>NZ_JAPWAD010000049.1:0-866 GCF_041432695.1 Pauljensenia sp. 27098_8_83
GGTACCTTCACCCTCAAGGAAGCCCACTCAGACATCGTCTGGTTCACCCCCAACCCAGGAAAAGCAACATTCTGCTTCGACCCAGACCCCACATTCACCTTCCGTGACTTCCCATAACAAACTCACGGATGACACCGACCATCACCACAGAAGCACACCCATGAGCATCAGACCCGCACGCGTCCGCGCCATCGTCGTGGCCATCCTCGTCCTGGCCTTCGTCATCCCCTGGACCTACGCACACATCGCCTACTCCTGGGACTGGAAAGAACAATCCACAGGCGACGCCTGCACCGGCAAATACTACCTGACCCCATACGACAAGCAACGATCCATCTTCCTCGGCATTCTCTCCGACGGGCGGAAGGTTCGAATGAGCAGCAGGGGGGAAGTCTCCATGGGGCGCGACACCGCCTCTTTCAGTATCGCCGCTGCCAGCGACAACGAACCCTACGACCTACTCGGCCACGCAGACGGACTCCATCGCGGCGACAGCATCACCGTCGAGGGGGTCGGTACCTTCACCCTCAAGGAAGCCCACTCAGACATCGTCTGGTTCACCCCCAACCCAGGAAAAGCAACATTCTGCTTCAACCCAGACCCCACATTCACCGTCCATGATGAGCCCTAACAAAATCACGGATGACTCCACCCATCATCACAGAAGCACACCCATGAGCATCAGACCCGCACGCATCCGCGCCGTCGTCGTGGCCGTCCTCGTCCTGGCGTTCGTCATCCCCTGGACCTACGCACACATCGTCTACGCCTGGCCCTGGAAAGAACAATCCACAGGTGACGCCTGCACCGGCAAGTACTACCTCGCCCAATACGACAAGCAACGGTCCATGAAACTGGGAACGCTC
>NZ_JAPWAD010000050.1:0-574 GCF_041432695.1 Pauljensenia sp. 27098_8_83
CGATCATCACGGCCACCGAAATCACGACGATCATTGTCGCGGCGCTGGAAGTCACGGCGATCACCATCACGTCGATCATCACGGAAACCGCCACGACGATCATCACGCTGCTGGTAGCCACCACGACGGTCATCACGACGCTGGAAACCACCACGATCCCCACGGTCACCGCGATCTGACTGACGCTCACGCCACTGGGGCTCACGCTTCTGGTATCCACCACGGCCGAATTCGCCGCGTCCTCGAGTCTCTTCTGCCATGGTGTCTATCCTCTATTCCTGCGCCATTTGACGCTCTTGTCTCTGGTGCGCGATGCGCGTTCAACCACCCAATACTAGACGACGAGTGGGTGTGAAGCGGTAGTTAGCCACTAAAACGAGAGGGACGGCACGCTTTCGCGGCCGTCCCTCTCGAAGGTGTGTTGTGGCGGTGTCCTACTCTCCCACAACCTGGCGGTTGCAGTACCATTGGCGCTGCCGGGCTTAGCTTCCAGGTTCGGAATGTTGCTGGGCGTTTCCCCGGTGCTATGACCACCACAAGTATTGGTGTTCAACACTCTCCCACCGTGTTTGTT